>JAAYYY010000209.1 GCA_012515125.1 Chloroflexota bacterium | reverse complement strand
GCGGCGGCAGCCACTCCCTGGGCGTCGGCTTTGTCGGCGTCAGGTAGACGGTCACCTCCCCGCGTCGTGCGGCGGCGATTTCCTCCGGGCTGGCGCCGATGGTCCAGCGGTTCCCTTTTTCTACCTGGAGGTTCCAGGCGTAACGGTTGTATTCGACAATATCCACAGCGCGTTCTCCTGTTCAGGGTATCGCGGCCGGCGGGCCGAAAAGCCTCACAGGGCGCCGGCCAGCTGGTTGATTTTCTGCCGGTCGGCGTAGGGCACATCCGGGTCGGCCGCTATCTCGGCCAGCAGATCGGCAGCCGTTATCAGCGCCAGCTCGCCCGCCCAGCAGCGGTGGGCCAGCCGACGGTAGGCGGCCTTCACCGTCTCCGGCTCGGCGAAATCGACGTTCCGCAGGGCAGAGAGCAGGCGCGCCAGCCCCGGCCCCAAAATCGTCTCGCTTATGGCGTTATGCGCCGTGGAGAAGCTGGCCTGCCAATCGATCCGGGGTGGTATTGTATAGACCTGCTCGGGATCGTTCAAATCCACGTGGCGCACGGCCGTCGCGCCGTCGTCGCGGACGAAGAGCAGGGCAACGCTCTGTAGCCGCTGACGCAGGTAATGGTTGCCGGGGGCGAGCGCGCCGGGATTGACGAGCAGGAGGCCGTCTTCCTCCTGCTGCAGCGGCACGTGGATGTGGCCGAAGACGGCGAGCGTCGCCCCGGCCCGCCGCGCCCGCTCGCGGATACGTCCCAGCAGCACCGCCCACGAATCGGCCTCGCGCAGGCGTAGCTCCGTCGCCCGATGGGGATCGTGGCTGTGCCAGAGCAGGATGCGCCGCCCGGCGACGCTCACCAGCTGTTGCTCCGGCAGGTGTGTGTCGGAAATAAGTCCAATCCGCGCGGCCAGCCTGTTGGCCGGGAAGCCAGACGGTAGATAGGCGTCGCTCATGGGTTTTTCAGGCCGGTGGTCAGCTTGTTGCGCACCTCGCGTTTGACGCGCGCCGCCAGCCGGTCCTGGTGCGCGGCGAGGAACTGCTCCACCGCCGCCGGGTCGTGCTCGACGGCCGCCCGCAGCGCCCAGGAGAGCGCCTTGACCACCATATCGTCCCTGTCGTCTACCAGAAGCGCGCAGACCGCCAGCGTACGCGGTACGTCGCCGGTCCCACCGCGCGCCGCGATATTCAGCGCCACCGTGCTGACCAGCGCCGCCCGGCGCCACCAGCGGTCGGGCGAGGCCGCCCAGCGGTGAATGGTCTCATCGCCGATCTGCCCTCGCCGCCAGGCCACGCCAGAGAGATAGGGCGCAAAGGTGTCCACCTGGTCCCACGAGGCCATCCCCTGCCCCAGCCGCTCCAGCTCCTCGGCGTCGAGGCTGTGCAGCGCCGGCCGGTGATCGTGAATCAGCTCGTAGGCAAACCAGCGGTTGAGGGGCGAGCCTGTGTCGATAAGCGCGTGCGCCAGCGCCAGCATCTGCCCCGGGCTGGCGTGGGCCAGTTCCCGCCCGAAGGCGCGCCGGACGGCCCGCAGGTTTGGCGTGTTCCGGCGGCTGACGCTCGCCGCGGCCGTTTCCAGCTTTCGCACCAGTTGTTGCGTGTCCCACTGCTCGCTCATCCGTCGTTCTCCTTTGCGCCCGCCACAACCACGCGGACCCAGGCGCGCGCCTCCGCCGGGCCAAGCTGCGCCAGCCGCCCGCCGCCAAATGCCGGCTCGGCCGTGACCTCGCGCACGCAGTCCGGCAGCGGGCAGCCCGTCACCGACTCTATCTCCGGGAACAGGTGCATCTCCGCCAGCACGAGCCCTTCCAGCGGCCCATCAAACTGATCGACAGAGAAGCGGCGCCCCTCGTGCAGCAGCGTGTAGCGCCGCTTGTGCAATGTCGCCGCCGGCAGCCGGGCCAGCAGCGCATACTCCGCCGGGCTCAGATAGAGGTTGGTGATGTTCGTCTCTTCCGGCGGCATCTCCGGCGTCGCCCATTTGCGCGCCAGTTTCAGGCTGACCGTCTCGCCGTCGGGCCTCTCCATCCGGCGCAGCCGCAGCGCGCTCTCCGGCAGGTAGCGGTCGATAATGCGCACGTAATCGCCGCTTCCCTGCAGGGCAAGCGGCAGCCGGCGCAGTAGATAGCGCCGCTCGCGCTCAATCTGTGCATATTTGTCCGGACGGCCGTCGGGGGTTCTGATCATCGCTCGTTCCTGGCAGCGCAAGTTTGCCACGCCAGCGATGGATCATGCAAAGTGAACCTGAGGACATCCCATAAGATAGCGCTCAGGCGATAATCGCCACGGCGTCGAAGAGCGGCGCCGCCAGATCGGGATCGCCAGTCACAGTCGCCGCGGACCGCGCCGCGTCGGGCGCCAGCCCGCGCGTAAAAAGGCGCCAGGCGACGCCCGCCGGCAGCACAATCCGGGAGGCCGGCTCGCCCGCTGCGCCCACCAGCAGCCGCCATTCCCCGTCCTCTCGCCGCAGCGTCCAATCGCCGCCCGCCGCGCCGGGGATAGTGAGGACGACGAGCGCGCCCGCCGCTGCCGGCGTTTGCCGGTAGGCGACAGGTAGCGCATGGACGAAGGCCGCCAGTACGGGCGCCAGGTAACGCGGCTGTTCGAGCAGCGGCGCGCCCACCGCCTCGCGGATATGCTGCTGGTGCAGCCAGCGCTCCGTATACTCCCGCGCCAGGTCCAGCCAGACAGGCGCCGGCCCCTCCCCCGCCCAGCTAACGGCGCCGCCCATCGCGTCGGGATCCCACCCCTGAAAGGTCGCCGTGACCTGCGGCCCCGTGAAGGCCAGTAGATCGACGAGCAGGCGCGGGCTGATCCGCCGCGTCGCCTCCACCCAGAGCGCGTTGTGCTGGTTGATGAAGGCGACGAGTTCTTCCCAGCTCTCGATCCTCTCCTCGCCCGGCCGGTAATCGTCGCGGCGGCGCGACAGAATGCCCACGTCGCCGCCCAGCAGGTGCAGGGCCACGTCATGCACCGACCAGCCGGCGCAGGCTGTCGGCCGCTGCCACTGTTCGTCGTCGAGCGCGCGTAGTAGCGCGAGCAGCCTGTCCAGTAGCTCCGGGAAGAGGTCTGCTACGAGGATTGGTTCGGGAGGCTGCATCATCTCATCTCTCCTGCTGGGCGGGTGATGGCGCGCTGGCACTATTGGGAGGAAGCCATTATGATTCTAGGGACGGACGGGCGGAGCGTCCAGTAACAAACCCGGAGGATTCTCGATGGAGAGTATGGCCGGCATCCAGGGGATCGGACAGATAGCCATCCCGGCGCGCGATCTGGCGGCGATGGTCCGCTTCTACCATGAGGCGCTGGGGCTGCCGCTCATGGGACAGTTCGGCGAGCTGGCCTTTCTCGACTGCGGCGACGTCCGGATGATGCTCAGCGCGCTCCCCGAGGAAGAGGCCGGCGTCTCCATCCTCTACTTCCGCACCGGCGACATCGACGCCGCCACGCAGACGCTGCGCCAGAAAGGGGTACAGTTCGAGGACGAGCCACACCTGGTCGCGCGGGCCTTCGGCAAAGAGAACTGGATGGCCTTTTTCCGCGACGTGGAAGGCAACCTGCTCGGGCTGATGGAGGAGCGGGAGATAGCGGGAACGCAATAACTAGATGCAGCGAACAAAGGACAAACGCCACATATAGGATCATCTTGATCGATGCTGGGAGCAAAGACCGTATGCGTGCTTTTTATAGTGCTTCACTTACTCGCTTTCTTGTACAGGACACAGCATCAATTGTCGGCGAGCTAACACAAAGTGCTGCTCAGGCGGGACAATACCAGCAGCTTCACACACAAACAGACGCCTGGGCCAGCCAGATATGCATCCTACAGACCGCGCTGGTCAATTTCGGTTCAGGGGGGCACCTCTTCTTTGAGTATATCATCCCCCGTCGTGGAAAACGTGCCGACGCGATCCTTCTCCTTCGCGACCTTATTTTTGTTATTGAGTTCAAGATCGGTTCGCATACGTTCTCTACCTCAGACATCGCTCAGGTCGAGGATTATGCTCTTGATCTGCGCGATTTCCATTTGGCCAGTCGTGGGCGCGTTGTGGTTCCCGTTCTCGTCGCGACCAATGCGCGATACGCACGCGTAGTACCGCGGCTCGACGAAGGGCAACTGCCTGCCACCCAGCTCAGCAACGCCGAGCAGCTGGAACAGATACTGCTGTGTGCGATTGACCGTTATTCCAATTCAGAAAATCCACCTATCGACGCTACGCGCTGGGAGCACAGTGAATATCGGCCGACACCGACGATTATCGAGATTGCTCAAGCGCTTTATGCCGGCCAAGATGTACAAGAGATTTCCCGCTCTCACGCCGGCGCGACCAACCTGACGCTGACAACCCAGGCAGTTCTGAGACAGATTGACCAAGCCAAGTCAGCGGGTGAAAAAGTCATCTGCTTTGTTACTGGTGTGCCCGGAGCAGGCAAAACCCTTGCTGGGCTTAACATTGTCCACAACCGTGAGCTTGATGAAGAGAATCTGGGCGTCTTTCTCTCTGGCAATGGGCCGCTCGTCAAGGTCTTGTCTGAAGCGTTGGCCCGTGACTATGCCGAACGCGAAGGCGTTTCGCGCCAGGAATCACGGCGACGTGTTCGCACCTTCATCCAGAACGTCCACCATTTCCTCGACCATTATTTCCATAGCGAGGAACGGCCAGCCGATCGGGTTGTCGTCTTCGATGAAGCGCAACGCGCCTGGGATGCCGCACAATCTGAGCTCAAATTCAACCGGCCCTTCTCTGAGCCGGAGATGATGCTCGAGATTATGGACCGGCACGACGGTTGGGCCACTGTTGTTGCCCTGATCGGCGGTGGGCAGGAAATCAACCGGGGCGAAGCTGGCTTAAGTGAGTGGGGTCGCATTCTCCAGGATAAGTTCCCGCATTGGCGAATTGCGATTTCGCCAGCGCTACTCACTGGCGATCACAGCACGGCAAGCCAGGTCCTCTTCCCCTACGGGCAGCCCAATCTAGCTATTACGTGTGACCCCGATCTACATCTCGCAGTTTCCATTCGCGCGTATCGCGCTGAGCGTCTATCAGAGTTTGTCGGTTACTTGCTCGACAACCAGCCGCAACGGTGCCGCGACCTGCTGAAGACCGAGCTAGGTGATTACCCACTCTATATCACTCGCGACCTTTCCCTCGCCCAGGCATGGTTGCGCGCCAAGAAGATAGGCACGCGCCGTTATGGCATGATCGCCAGTTCGGGAGCCCGTCGCCTCAAGGCCTACGGTTACGACGTCGCACGCCAGATTGACGTTGCCAACTGGTTTCTCAACTCAGAGCGAGATGTTCGTTCGTCCTACTATCTCGAAGACATCGCCACCGAGTTCGATATCCAGGGATTGGAGCTCGACTGGCTTATCATTGGTTGGGGTGGTGACTTTCGCTACATCGACGGCGCTTGGGACTACCGTCGCTTCGTCGGTACGGAGTGGACCACTGTACACCAAGAGTCAACACAAACCTACATCAAGAACAAGTACCGCGTCTTACTCACGCGGGCACGAGAGGGGCTGGTCATTTGGATACCGCCAGGCGATAGCGGGGACTGGACCAGAGAACCGAGCATTTATGATGAGACAGCAGCTTATCTCACTCAGTGTGGGATCCCAACGCTCACTGCCTTCCCCAGGCGAAATGAATAACGTCTCATCGGGCAGCCATGCCTCCATCTGCCCATTGACTGGAACTGGGTTACACTAGATCAGTAAATCATTGATTACCCACCCGTATAGGAGATCATGCATGACATCCCACGACATCCCACAGACGATGGGCCAGCAGGCGGGGCGGCGCTCCTGGGCGGAGCCCTGGAAGATCAAGATGGTGGAGCCGATCCGCCTGATGCCCCCCGAAGCACGGCAGAAGGCCCTCGAAGAGGCCGGCTATAACACGTTCCTGCTGCGCTCGGAAGATGTCTACATTGATCTGCTCACCGATAGCGGCACCAACGCGATGAGTGACCGCCAATGGGCCGGCATGATGCTCGGCGACGAAGCCTACGCCGGCAGCCGCAACTTCTATCGCCTCGAAGAGACGATCCGCACCTACTATGGCTACCGCTACGTCGTCCCCACCCACCAGGGACGCGGCGCCGAGCACCTGCTCAGCCAGGCGACCATCAAGCCGGGCGACGTCATCCCCGGCAACATGTATTTTACCACGACCCGCATACACCAGGAGCTGGCCGGCGGCACGTTCGTGGACGTGATCATCGACGAGGCGCATGACCCGGCCGACGACCACCCCTTCAAGGGCAACGTCGATCTGGCCAAGCTGGAAGCGCTCATCGACCGGGTCGGCGCGGAGAAGATCCCCTACGTCAGTCTGGCGGGCACGGTGAACATGGCCGGCGGGCAGCCCGTCAGTATGGCTAACGTCCGGGCACTGCGCGAGCTGACCGCCCGCCACGGCATCCGCATCTACCTCGACGCCACGCGCATGATGGAGAACAGCTTCTTCATCCAGGAGCGTGAGGAAGGTTATGCCGGCAAGAGCATCGCCGAGATTCTCCGGGAGTTTTGCAGCTACACCGACGGCGCCTGGATGAGCGGCAAAAAGGATAATCTGGTCAACATCGGCGGCTGGCTGGCGGTGAACGACGAAGAGGTCTTCGAGCGCGCCCGTAATATGGTCGTCGTCTACGAAGGGCTGCACACTTACGGCGGCATGGCCGGGCGCGACATGGAAGCGCTGGCGATCGGCATCGAAGAAGCCGTCCAGGATGACTACGTCCAGGCCCGCGTCGGGCAGGTGCGCTACCTCGGCGACCTGCTCCTGCAGTGGGAGATCCCTATCGTCCAGCCGGTCGGCGGGCACGCCATCTTCCTCGACGCCCGGCGCTTCTACCCCCACATCCCGCAGGATCAGTTCCCGGCGCAGATGCTGGCGGCGCAGCTCTACCTCGACAGCGGCATTCGCAGCATGGAGCGCGGCATCGTCAGCGCCGGGCGCGACCCGGAGACCGGCGATCACCGTTATCCCGCGCTGGAGCTGACCCGGCTGACTATCCCGCGCCGCGTCTACACCCAGGCGCACATGGACGTCATCGCCGAGGCGGTTAA
The DNA here is from genome assembly GCA_012515125.1 of Chloroflexota bacterium. Classification (GTDB taxonomy): domain Bacteria; phylum Chloroflexota; class Anaerolineae; order Promineifilales; family Promineifilaceae; genus JAAYYY01. The sequence goes on along the minus strand of JAAYYY010000209.1, from coordinate 23,025 downwards.
GGCTGTCTACGACGCGCGCGAAGAAACGCGCGGTCTGGAGATGGTCTACGAGCCGGCTTACCTGCGCTTCTTCCAGGCGCGCTTCAAGCCCCTGGGCCGTTAGCCGGGAGCCGGCGCAGCCGCCAGCTCGTCGCGCAGGCGGCGCGCCTGGCTATTGGCCGGATCGACCGCAATAACACGCTCCAGGTCGGTGGTCGCCGCAGCGCGATCGCCGGCCCGGGCATGCGCCTCGGCCCGCCCCACGTAAGCGGCCGTGTGCTGCGGGTCAAGCCGGATGGCCCGGTCGAAGTCGGCCAGCGCCCTGTCCAGCATCCCCTGCTGTAGATATTGCAGCCCCCGGTTGGTCAGGTAAACCGGGTTCTGCGGCTCCAGGTTCACGGCCGCGTTGAAATTGTCCAGCGCCAGCCGGGGCTTGCCCAGATGGCCCAGCACGAGGCCGAGGTTGTTCCACGCCTCGGCCGAGCGCGGCTCCAGCGCCGTAGCCTGCTCGAGCAGCCGACGCGCTTCCTCCCATTCCTGCTCCTGCATCATCAGCGTGCCCAGGTTGTTGTAGGGAATGGCCGACGGCCGGTAGCTGCCCGGCGTGGCTTCGGCCAGCAACTCCTGGACGCGTATCGCCTGCCGGAAGTCGGCGCGAGCCTGGTCGCGCTGGCCCAGCGTACGGGCAAGCTGCCCCCGGTTGATGTAGGCTTTCGGCAGGTTCGGGTTGAGCTGCACGCCGCGGTCAAAGTCGCGCAGGGCCATCTCCGTCTCCCCGAGGGCGGCGTAGGCGACACCCCGGTCCACGTAGGCCTCAGCCGCGTCGGGGTCCAGGCGCTCGACGATGTAGCTGTAGTCGGCGACGGCGTCCTGCAGCCGGCCAAGGGCCTGGAAAGCCGAGGCGCGCAGGGTATAGGCCGGCAGGTAGATGGGATTGGCGGCAATCGCCAGCCGCAGCGCGGCGATCGCCTTCACGTAATCCCCTTCTTCGAGCAGGGCCTTACCCCAGGCCGTGTAGACTGCTGCGGGATCGGGATGGTTCATCCGCAGCGCGCGCTCGAAGTCGCCGTACGCCGCGGCAAAACGGCGGCGCTCCCCGGAGACGTAGAGGCGCGCCCGCTGGTAATAGAGTTCCGGCGCTGTTGGGTCGATGCGGATCGCCTCTTCCAGCCGCTCCTCGGCCTTCTGATAATCTTCCAGCTCGCGCAGCGCGCCGGCCAGCGTCACATAGCTGCCCACGTAATTGCGGTCCAGGCGGATCGCGTCGCTGCAGGCATCGGCGGCGTGGGCAAACGCCTCGCGCGCCTTCTCCAGCTGCCCCTGTTCGAGCAGTTGCTGCCCGTGGCGCAGGTGGACCAGCCCGCGTTGGGCCAGCGTCGCCGGATCGTCGCGGCTGATGGCCAGCGCCTGATCCAGGTCTTCCCCCGCCTGCTCGAACTTCCCCATCAGGGCATAGGTCGTCGCCCGCTCCAGATAGGCAGGCACGTAGAAGGGGTCCAGCTCCATCGCCCGCGTGAAGTCCGACAGCGCCTGGCGGAACTGGTCCTGGGCGCCCTCGCCGTCTCCCTGGAGCTGGAGCTGCTGGCCCCAGAGCCGCCGCGCCTCGCCCCGGCTGACGACGAGCAGCGGGTGCAGCGGATTCTGCTCCAGCGCCCGCTCGAACTGCTCGATCGCCGGCTCGTACTTGCCCAGCTCGGTAAACACCCGCCCCCGGCTGAAGCTCTCGAACGCGCCGGTCAGGTAGCTGCTTTTGTAGCGCCAGAAGAGGCGGATGGAATCGCCGCTGGGCGTCTGCTGCAGCGTCGTGTAGAGTAGATCGAGCCGCTGCTTGCGGCGCGTCTCGGCCGCTTTGTCGCTTGCAGCCGCTGCCGGCTCATCGTCCAGCACGCGCGCCAGCCTATCCCGCACCCGGCTGTTGCGGTAGACGCCCTGGAAGTCGCTCAGGCCGCGGATGCCCAGCTCCTGCACCCTGACGAATTCGTCGTAGTTGCGCAGGTGGATGAGCAGCACCGCCTGATCGACCCAATCGACGAGCTGCTGCACGCTGAAGCGCGTCTTGCGGATCAGCTCCGGCAGGTCGGCGTTCGCCAGGTTATGCACATTGTCGATCCCTTCGACGTTCAGGCGGATGGCGTGCCAGCGGTTCAGCCCTTTGAGCAGTTGCAGCGGGTAGTTGCTGTCAATCGACCAGCGCTGACGCTCTTCGGCCGTCATCTCGCCGGCGCGCGGCAGCCGCTGCCGGGCCAGCGAGACTACCCAGTCCAGTCCGTTCTCGGGAAAAATGCCGACGACAAAAGAAAGGATATAGACGATATTCCGCGCCAGCGGGCTGTCGCTGCCCGTTTCGGCCAGACCCAGGCCGAGAATCGCCGCGACGATGACGGCGACGATCATGCGCGTGGCTACGTCGATGTAAGCGTCGGGGTTGAGATCGCCGGTGTGGAAACGGCGGGCTGTCGTGTGTACGGCAAAGAGGTAAGCGCCCAAAAAGGCGAAGAACAACGGCTGGCTGATCGTCTGCAGCACCCCCGGCTCGACCTCCGCCCCGGTGAGCAAGGAGCCGGCTGCCGGGTAGGCCAGCAGATAGCCGATGGCCGTTACGACTGTGGCAAACAGCATCGTCCAGAAGTGGCCGGCGGTGCTCCAGCGCTGCGCCGGACGCTCGCCAAACAGGCCGCTGATCTCCCGCTCGCGGCGCAGCCGGCTGGCGCTTTCCTCGCCGCCGCGCACCTTGACCAGCCAGTAGAGCGCCAGCGAGATGGGCAGATAGCCGACCAGCACAAAGCCGGCTATCCAGAAGGCGATCCGCGCAAGGGTTTGTTCGTCCATCAGGAGCCTCCCGGATTGGAGTCTAGCTGTTGGGACAGGGTAGCGAGCAGCTCGTCCTGCAGGGGCGCGGCGCTGCGCAAGGTACGCAAAAGCTGCCGCGCCGCAGCCGTGTCGCCGTCGGCCAGCGCAAAGCCAAGCTGTTCGACCAGGGCCAGGGCTTCGATCTTCTGCCGGGGCGTCTGACGCCCGTTCACGATAGCCGCGCGCAGCCGGTCAAGCTGCTCGCCCCCAGCCAGCGGGGCGGCAGGCGTGACTGCTGTGTCGCCGGATGGGCCGGCGAGCCGAAACGGCGGGCCGGCAACCCTGGGCGGCTCGTCGATGCCCCGCCGTCCGCCGCCGGGCGGCGTGCCGGCTACCGGCCGGGGGCTGCCGGGCGTTTCGAAGGAAAAATCAAGGTCTGCGTCTTCGCCAGGCAGACTGCCCGGCGGAGCCTCTCCGGCTTCGTCACGGGTTGCCGCCTGCGACCCCAGCACCTCGACTGTCTGCTGTACGTTCATGCGCCGGCTGCTCAGGTCGTACCGGTCCACGCTGGCCAGCCCGCCGACGTTGGACACGGCGAGACCCGCCAGCTCGGGGCGCTGCCCGGTCGTCCACGCCGGCGCCGCCAGCAGAGGGGCGAGCGAAGCGCCGGCCGTATAGAGCACGGGCGCTACCCAATCCAGACGATCGCCGGCCCGCAGGTGGAGCTGCCGCCGGGCGTGGGTCACAGCGCGGTCCACCGGCAGCCCGTCGGCAAGCCCGCCCAGCAGCGCCACGTCAAAAACGGCGGCGGCCCGCTCGCGGATCTTTGCCTGCATCCCGACGACCAGCGGCACACCTGCCTGCACGAGCGCCGCCGCCAGTGAGGGCAATGCCTGCCCGCCGGCCCGGCGCGGCGAGCGGCGGCTGCCGTCCGGCGCGCCCGTGTCGTCGGCGCTGAGCACGAGCAAATAAGGCGGCTGCCCCTGCAGCATCTCCCGGAGCTGCTCCACCGGCAGCGACCGGCCGCGCCGCTGTTCGTCTTCCAGCAACAGCGCCCTGTCCGTGCTGTGTCCGGCAAAATAGAGAACGTCGTACGGCTCGCCCGCCAGCCGTTCTTGCAGAGCCTCTGCCGTCACGGGCGGGGGTACAAAATCGATGCTGACCTGTCCGGCCTCGACGAAGCCCGCCAGCGCCTCCTCCAGCGCCTGTCGCGCCGCGTCCAGCTCCAGCGTGGGGGCGTCGGCCGGCGCCACGTGCAGCGCCAGAATGCGCAGCGCCGTCCCCGCCTCCCGTTCGGCTACCGGTTCGGCGACCTTGGTCTGGCGCACCAGTCCCGTCGCCGGGTCCAGAGCCAGGAACAGCCGGCGCCGGGGATCGTAAAGCAGCTCCCAGGGCACCGCGGCGACTTCCGGCAGCTCGCAGTGGACATAGAGGCGCAGCAGATCGGGCCCGGCGATAGCGCGCGCCCGTTCCAGATTGGCCTCCAGCGGCGGCGGGAAGAGGTGCGCGTATAGCGTCCGGCCGAGCTGCGTGGCGTCTTCCACCGGCGACCTGCGCTGGCCGATCTGTCGTAGCTGCTGCTGGAGCACAGGCGGCAGGAATTCGTCCCGCGCCACCTGCACGCCGGCCTCGCCGCTGGGTCCGCTTATCTCCAGCCCGAACGCATCGTTACCCTGCGGGACGATGCGGATCATGATCTCCACGTGTTCGCTCGTCTCGACCATCTTGTGTCCTCTGGTGGGGCCGACCACTGGATTGCGATTTTCATTATAAAGGAAAGGGCCGGTGAGGGGAAGGTGCGGCCAATCTCTGCTACAATGGCGCCCGCTATACGGCTTATCCAGTCATCAGGAGGTTCTATGTCTCAAAAGGCCGTCTGCTTCAATTGCCGGCGCAGTGAAGCGGAAATACCCATCAGCAACTGGCGCTACCAGGGCGGCGACGTCTGGGTCTGTTCCCAGTGCCTGCCGCTGTTGATTCACAAGCTGGATCAGATTATCGACGTGCTGCAGGCCGCGCGGGAGCAAGGAGAAGACGATGGCCCCGGCGTATGACTTAATCATCATCGGCGGCGGCATTATGGGCTGCAGCACCGCCCTGCAGCTCGCCCGGCGCGGCATGCGCGTCGCCGTGCTGGAGCAAAAAGAGATCGGCTATGGCTCGACCGGACACTCCTCGGCCATTATCCGCCAGCACTACTCCAACGAGCTGACGGCGCGCATGGCCCTCTATAGCCTGCGCGTCTTCCAGAATTTCGCCGACGAAGTGGGCGGCGAAAGCGGCTTCACCTCAACCGGCTTCCTGGCCCTGACCAGCGCCCAGGACCGTGCAGGGCTGGAGGCCAACGTCGCGCTCCAGCAGAGCCTGGGCATCCAGACCGAGATTCTCGCCCCCGAGGCGCTGCGGGAGCTGATGCCCGGCCTGGAGGTGTCGGACCTCGTCGCCGCCGCCTATGAGCCGGAAAGCGGCTACGCCGATCCGAACCTGACGGTCAATGCGTATGCGCGGGCCGCCCGCCAGGCCGGCGCCGCCATCTTCACCGATACGCCGGTCACGGGCGTGCGCTTCGACGGCGATCGCGTGGTCGGCGTGGAGAGCAGCCGCGGCCCGTTCGACGCACCGCTCGTGCTCAATAGCGCCGGCCCGTGGGGGGCGCGTGTGGCCCGGATGGCCGGCGTCGAGGCGCCCATCAACCCCTGCCGGGTCCAGGTGGCCTTTTTCCGCCGGCCGGCCGCCGAGGAGAAGGCCCATCCCGTGGTCGCGGACTTCATCAACGCAACCTACTTCCGCAGCGAGACGGGCAATCTCACCCTGGTCGGACTCATCGATCCCTCTGAAGCGGACGCCATCGTCAATCCCGACGCCTTCGACGAGCGGGTGGACGACAGCTTCATCATGGATGTAGGCGACCGCATGGTCGCGCGCTACCCGGCGATGGCCGAATGCGGCGTCATGGGTGGCTATGCCAGCCTCTACGCTATCACGCCCGACTGGCATCCCATCGTGGACGAGCTGCTGCCGGGCAGCGGCTTCTACATCTGCTCGGGCTTCAGCGGGCATGGCTTCAAGCTGGGGCCGGCCGTCGGCGTGATGGCTGCCGACCTGCTCACCGGCGCTGCCGATCCTCAGTTCGATCCCGCGCTGTTCCGCCTCAGCCGCTACGCCGAAGGCAAACCGGTGCTCGGGCTCTACGAGTACAGCATCGTGGGCTGAGCATCCGGCCCCAGTTCCGGCCAACGTCCTGTCTGAGGGTACGCTAAAGGGCGGAGTCCATCCGGCAGAGACGGCTGTACACTGAGGGAGAGATGGAGCGGGCACGAGGGCAGGCAAATCCTGGATAAAGCAGTCTGGTTTTGTCGTACCAGGAGGAACGGATGAGAAAGCGCATACTGGTTTGGGTGTGGGTAATTCTGTTACTGGCCGCCTGTACAGAGCGCGCTCAGGAACTCACGCGCACCCCGCCGCCCACGCCGGAGGCTACAGCCGAAACACCGGTAGCCCAGGTGACCGACACGCCAGAACCAACGGCCACGCTGCCGCCGACGGCCACAGTGCGCTCTACGCCCACTGCTGCGCCCACAGCCACGCCGGAGCCGCCCACTCCTACGGCTATCGTGCCCACCGCTACGGCTACGGCAGCCGCGCCGCCCAGCGCCGTGCCGGTCACCATCGACGAGCCGGCCGCGCAGACGCCGGTAGACGTGGGCAGCAACCTGGCAGTGTCCGGGACAGGGCCGCGCGAAAACGGCCCGGTGATCGTCGCGCTGGAAGCCGCCGGTCTGGTCCTCGTCGAGACGAGCGCCATGCCCGATGCGAACGGGCAGTGGAGCGCCGTGCTGGAGGTGCCGACCAGCGCCACGGGCGATCTCCTGCTGCGCGCGACCGCCGGGGGCCAGACGGCCAATCAGCAGGTTCGCGTGCAGCGTCCAAGCGTCGTGCCGCCGTTCATCACCCTGGTCCATCCCACCGGCGATTGGCGCGCCGTAAGCGGGCACGCTCTGCTCTTCCAGGGGCGGGTACAGCGCCCGCCGGATGGGCTCGTCAACATCGCCCTGCTCTACGATGACTGCCGGAGAGTGGGCGCGGAACAATCCTTTGACGTCGGCCCCGGAGGCCGCTACTGGGGCTATATCGTCATCCCCGGCGGCCTCACCGGGCCGGCCTGTGCCGTGGCCTCTTTCGGCGAACCCGGCGAGGAGTCCTGGCAGGCCGCCAGTGTCATGCTGGAAGTGCTGCCCCCTGACGACCCTGAGGCCCGCGGCCTCTTCCTGGGCAACTTCCCGGACGACGACGTGCCGCGCGGGCAGCCGGTGACCGTGTACGGCAGCGCCTACAACGCCCCCAACCGGCAGGTACAGGTCGGCCTGGAAGTCAACGGCCGCCGTGTGGCCGAGGAAATTGTCGTGGCCGACAGCTTCGGCTTCTGGGAGGTTGACCTGGTGCTGCCGGCAAGCATCCAGGCCGGCAGCAGCGGGCAGTTCGTCGCTACCGTCGCCTATCCGGGCGACCCGGAGACGATGAGCGTGCCCTTTGTGGTCGTCGAGCCTCCAGCCGGTACGTAGCCGATGTCGCGGGTGGGAGTACGCAGGCCGGCGCTGAGAGTGACCATGACAGGCGGATCGTAGTCATCGTAGTCATGGTATGATAAGAAACAGGATCTCTGTGTTATTGCATCTGGGTCGCTTACACCCTCACGGTAGACGACAAGGAAGAAGACCCGTCATGTGCAAAAAGCTGATTCTCCTCGCGTTGCTCCCGCTCGTCGCCACGGCCTGTGCCCAAAATCGCAAATCATCGCCACCCCAGCTGCCCACCGGGACAGCCGGTGCGGAGCCACCGGACGAAGAGACGACCGCTATCGCGGGCGGCGAGGTTATTGCCTCGTTGCCCACGGCTACCGAAGTTACGGCAACCGTCCCTGCGGCGACGGCCACAGCCACTCCCACCGTGTACCCAACGGCCACGATAGCGACGAACACACCTTCACCCACCGTTACCTTCACACCCGCACCGCCGGCGGCAACGCCACAGCCGGCGGCAACGCCACCTCCGTGGACGGCGACACCACCGCCGCCCACGCCCACGGCGGAATGCCCGGCCGCCTGGTTTATGGAGCATCCGCCCGACGCCTGCCCCGCCGGCCCGTCGCTGTCCTCCGCCGGCGCCAGCCAACGCTTCGAGCGGGGACAAATGATCTGGGTGGAACAGACCGACACCTTTTACATCCTCTTCAATGCGGGCGCCTATCCCGGCGACGGCCGGCTGGTGTTCGTAACGCTGGCCGGGCCACTCGTCCTCACCGCCGGCGGCTCGCCCGACAACCGGGTGGGCGAAGACCCGCCGCCCAGCCTGCACCAGCCGGTGAGCGGCTTTGGCCTCCTCTGGCGGGGCGAGGTGGAAGGGCTGGCCGTCGACTTGCGGCAGGCGCTGGGTTGGGCCGTGGAAAAGGAGTTCGGCTTCCAGAGCCAGCTACAGTGCGAGCGCCCGGAGACTTACTCGGACAACACCTGCTACCTTCTGGCTGCCGACGGCTCGGTCATCGTCCTCGGCTACCACGCCATTGCCGGCAACGTGTGGTGGCGGTGGGTGGGAGTCGACGGTTAACTAACGAAAGCAGGGCTAGAATCGGCCTGTTCCTGGGGCGCGTGCTCGCCTTCGTGCAACCCATAGCCGCTCTCGATCAGCTCTACCAGCCGGCGCGTGAAGCGGGCCGCCGGTCCGCCGTCCACAATATCGTGGTCGAAGCTGACCGTCAGGTGGAGCATCTCGCGCGGCACGATCTGCCCATCGACCACGGCGGGCTTCCAGGCGGCGCTCCCCACCGGCAGGCTGAGGGAGTGTCCCATCGCAGCCAGCCCCCACCCGCTATGGCCTTCGCCAAACATGCCCACTGACGAGACGCCCACCGTGCCGGCCATCGACACGATACGCGCCGGATCCCGACTCACGGCCATCGCCAGCAAGACACGGAATAGCCTCGACAGAGGCCACGGCAGCAGCATGGCCGTGCGGAACCAGTTGGGCATCCCCCTGTTGGCCGGCACCGGCGTGGACTGGACCGATAGGTCCTGGCCCCGGCGATATGCATCGTATTGATCCAGATGCGGCGGCCCGGCGTGAGATCGACGACACGGTACGTTCCTCCTTTTTCCTTCATGAGCGGCTATCCTCCAGACGTTTTCTCGCCCCCTGCACTTCCGGCTCGACAGGGTGTTTCCTTCTTGCTCTTCAGGACATGGTGCGCAAACGAACAGACCGAATATCGTTCCGACAGCCAGTCGGCGACCGTCAATGCGCGCTCACGGCTTTCTCAACGCCCGGCCGACCAGTCCGCTGCGTAACAGGCCCCAGAGCAGCGCAAAGCTGCCAGAGACGGCGGCAATCAACGAGAAGTCCGGCATGTAGAGGCGCAGGTAGCCGCGCCGCTTACCCAGCCTGGGCTGCAGAAGCGCGAGCCCAAGCTGCAGATTCAGGACGAGCGGGAGCACGAGATGCCGCCGCCACACGCCTCCCCCACCCGGCCGGCTCTCAGGACGGAGGCGCCAGCGGCGTAAGCGCAGCAGCGTGGCCACGACCCCGGCAATCTGCAGGAGCGGGAGGAGAAGCTGGGCGCGCAGCAGCCAGGGGATCAGACGAATCGAGCGCAACGAGGTTGGCCGCTCGCCGGCGAGCAAAGAGGTCACGCCCAGCCCCACGTCTGCCAGGACGGGGTTCATCCAGTGATGGCAGCCATTGAACAGCAGGACGACGCCCTTCTTTTGCTCAGGAAGCAGCGCCATGTAGGCGCCAAAGTCGGGGAGGGTGCCGCCGTGCCAGAGGAGTTTCGTCTGGCCGATCTGGTCTACCACCCAACCCATCGCGTACTGCCCCAGGGAAAGGCCATAAGCCTTGATGTCGGCCACGCCCCGGTGCAGCTCCTCCATGCCGGCGCTGGAGAGAAGGCGCTCGTCTCCATAGCGGCCCCCGTTCAGGTGCGCGCTCAGGTAGCGGGCCATCTCTGCGGCGCTGGAGATGAGCCCGCCGCCCGCCAGCGCGCCGGCCGGAAGGGGCAGATCGGGCGCGGCAACCGGCACGCCGAACCAGTAGCGGTGGCCCACCGCCAGGCCGTTCTGTCGCGCCGTGGCCTGCAAGGTAGTGGTCTGGCTCATCCCCAACGGGGTGAGGATCGTTCGCCGGATATAGTCCGCGTATGCCTCGCCACTGGCGGCCTCGACGATCAGGCCGAGCAGGATGTAATTGGCGTTGCTGTATTCGTATGCGGAGCCGGCCGGGCGGTCGAGCGCGAGCGTGGATAGGGCGCGCGCGTGGCGCTCGGCGGCGCCCGGACGCGCGTCAAAATCGGCCAGGGGAATCTCTCCGGCGGAGGTGGGCAGGCCGCTGGTCTGGTTCAACAGATGGCGCACGGTTATCCGGGCCGATAGTCCGGGATCGGCGACGCGGAACCAGGGCAGGTAGCGCTGCACCGGGGCATCCAGCTCGATCTTCCCGTCTTCGACGAGCTGCATGACGGCCAGGGCCGTGATTGATTTGGTGAGCGAGGCAATCGGGAAGGGCGTTTGTGGCCCCGGCGTTTCACCGTCGGACCTGACCCGGCCAAAGCCGCGCTGGTGCACGATCTGGTCGCCTTCGACAATGGCCAGCGCGACGCCCGGCATCCTCAGCCGGCGTCTTTCCCGCTCGACGTAGGCGTCGATGGCTTCGTAGCTGCCGGCCGGAGGTTCCAGAGCGCCCGGACCAGCGCCGGTCGTTGCGTCTCGAACGGGGATCGTCGTCATGATTACTCTCCTTGCAGGCGTTGCGCTTAGCCGCGCCTGCTGTCCTCCTGTGTGTCTGCCCGGACGCTCCGGCTCGGACCGGCATTCTCTGGGGACGATTGACCGGTTACGGAAAATCACTCGCCGGATAGGCTACGATCACAGGAGCATTTCTTTTTCTCTCGGCTCCTGCCTAGCCCACAGGTGCGGCTGCTGATAAAGCCTGAGTCATTTCGACCCCTGGTGGGAAGCGCCACAGCAATCCGGCGGCAACGGCCAGCATCGCCACCAGGGCGGCGGCCATCAGGAACACCATGCGCGGGCCTGTAGACGGCGTAAACAGCACCAGCAGCGCCGGGCCAAGAAGCGTTCCCAGCGCGCCGGCCGTGCTCTTGATCCCTAACAGGCCCGCTCTATGCTCCGGCGGCGTAATGTCGAGGATCAGCGCGCTCAACGCCGGGTCGTAGAGGGCGTTGCCGAGCCCGGCGACGAGAAAGCTGACCACGATCCAGATCGCATCGCGGAAAAGGATCAGGCCGGCGAACTGGGCCGAGAAAAGCACCAGCCCGATTAGCAGCACGGGTCTACGCCCGGCGCGGTCGCTGAGCTGGCCCAGGCCAAACTCTCCCAACATAAACGCCAGGCCATACGCGCTCATGACCAGCCCTAACTGCGACGAGGTCCAAGAAAGATCATCGTAGGCGTAGAACATGAACTGCGGCTCGATAAAGGCCCAGGCGAACATCACGCCAAAGGTAATGAGCAGCAGCAGCGCGAACGTTGACCGCGCCGACAGCGCCTGCCACTCTGCCTTCCAGGATGACTGCAGGCGTATGGAGCGGGCTGCGGGGGCGTGCGTCTCGGGGATCCACAGCAGGGCAATCAGGAGGGCGCCACAGGCCATGGCGATCGCAACGGCAAAGGGCACGGCATAGCCAAAACGATCGTACAGCAGCCCGCCTGCCAGTGGCCCGGCAATCCAGCCGGCCGAGGCGCCGCCGTTGACAATGCCAATCCACCGGCCGCGCCGGTCCTGCGGAGCCACGTCGCCGACGATGCTGTTCATGGCCGGTACCAGGCCGGCGGTGAAGAGGCCGGCGAGACCGCGAAGCAAAATGAAGAGCCAGGCGGAGGCGGCGAACAAATAGCCGGTGAATGCCAGAACATGCGCCCCAAGGGCGACGAGGACGATGGGCCGGCGGCCGAAGCGGTCGGCCAGTATCCCGATGAAGGGGGCCGCCAGGATGCCGGTCAGCGCATAGGCCATCGCGCTGATGCCCAGCGCTTCCACTCCCGAGCCAAAACTTTCAAAGCGACGGGCAAACAGCGGCAGAACCATCACAAAGCCCGTCATCTGTAAGGCCATGCAGGCTGCCAGAGCAGTCAGAACGCCGGCGTACGATCGCTTTGCATCCCTCCTCATCGATTGCCCCTTCACATCAGCGCCGGCGCGGAGCCAGCGGCGCTGCGGTTGCCGTACGGCCGAACCGGCAGGCCACACCTGATAATGTCCGTGGGCGGGCCTTAACGAGAAGCGCCCGCAGCGAGCACGACGAGAAAGGTGGACATCGCCCAGTCTCGCTGTCAGGCAGGGGCTGAGTCGGTAGGGTAGTCCGGTAGATTGGTAAAACTGTTTCTCCTGGCCCCAAACATTGTAGGTCATCGCCAACAGGACAGATAGTGATAAAGATCACAATTGCTGTCAGACTGATGAGACCTAGTGCTCCCTATCCTCCCGGCCCCGACGGAGACGCGAAACAGCGCCCGACCGGCTTCGCCCGGATTGGCAGCCACGTTAGCCGGCAGGTCGCCGCACGTGCCCGCGAGGAAAGATAAGCTTACGTCCAGGCGTTGGGGTTGGTACGGCTGGCGTCAGTTGCTCCCGATATCTTCCAGTGGCTGCGGCCGGTGTCCGAAATTGACGATTGGCCCACCGGCCGGCGCCGCCCAGCGCACGGCGTTGGCAATCACGCGCAGGACGTGCGGGTGGTGATAGATCGGGTAGGTTTCGTGACCAGGACGGAAGTAAAAGATCTTGCCGCGCCCACGATAAAAACAGCAACCGCTGCGAAAAATCTCGCCGCCCTCAAACCAGCTGATCAGGACAAGCTGATCCGGCTCTGGAATGTCGAAATGCTCGCCGTACATCTCGGTCTGGGGTATTTCGAACCACTCGGGAAGCCCGGCGGCGATAGGATGGGCGGGAGCGACGACCCAGATGCGCTCCTTTTCACCGGCCTCTCGCCATTTGAGGTTGCAGGTGGTGCCCATGAGCCGCTTGAAGATCCTGGAAAAGTGGGCAGAGTGAAGCACGACAAGGCCCATACCGCCGGCAACCACGCCCTGGTAAACGCGCTCGACGATCTCGCCGGCGACGCGGTCGTGAGCCAGATGGCCCCACCAGATCAGCACGTCGGTGTTAGCCAGCACCGCCTCGGTGAGGCCATGCTCTGGCTCTTCCAGGGTCGCCGTGCGCACGTCGAGGCCTTCCCGGCGGAGGAACGCGGCGATTGCGCCGTGCATACCGTCCGGATAGATGGCAGCGATCGTTTCCTCGGCGACTTCGTGCAAGTACTCGTTCCAGACAGTCACGCGGAGGGGATCAGCCATGTTCCACCTCGGCGGCTCGGGCTGCCGGCAGCGCGGGTACAGACACCGGCTGGCCGTGGCAGGCAGCCGACGCCCGGATGGCATCCCAGAGCTGCGCCATCCGGAGACCCACGTCCGGCGGCGAAGGGTTAGGTATATGGCCCTCTCGCACGCGCAGGAACTGCTCCCACTGTGACTGGACCAGGGGCACCTCTACGGGCTGCCAGCCTTCTCTCTCGTCGTACTGCACTTCCAGAAAACCACCCCAGGCTCCTGTGCGCAACATTCCTTTCGTTCCCCACACGCGAATATCGGAGGCGCACGAGGGGGATGTGTTGCCGCAGGCGTTCAGCGTCACCAGCGCCCCAGATTGCAGCCGGCCCATGACGACGCCGATAATGTCGACCAGCCGATCTTCGTTGTTCAGCCAGGCCGCCACTTCGACGAACGGTTCGCCCGCCAGCTCGGCGACGGTGTTCAAGAGATGGGCGCCCGTATCGAAGAAGAAGCCCCCGCCTGAAAGCTCGGGCTGGACGCGCCACGTTCCCGTGGTAAGGCCGTACCAGTCCTGCCAGATGTTGCCGCTGATGCTAAGGATGCGACCGAGCTTGCCCGAGCGCAACAGCGATACGGCGGTCTGCACTTCCGGCGACAGGCCGCCCTGGAAGGCGACGACGAGCAGCCGGCCAGAGCACTGGACGGCTGCCAGCAGGCCCTCCGCTTCCGCGACGGTCATCACCATCGGTTTCTCCAGGAGAACGTCCAGTCCCGCCTCAAGGCAGGCCTTGGCCTGGGCATAATGGTAGGCGTGCGGCGTGACGATGAAGGCAGCGTCCAGCTGCGACCCGTATACGGCCAACAGCCGGCTCAGGTCTGGCTCGTTAGGCGGCGCGGGCAGCCCGGCTTCCTCAAACAACCGCGCTAATTCGGCGTAATTGATGGCCGAGGGCTCACAGACGACGGGGAAGACTGTGTCAGGGAAAGCGGAGAGCATCTGGCCCACGTGGTGGCGAGCCATCTGACCGCAGCCAATAATCGTTACGGAAACCGGTTTCTTTGCCATTTCGACTCCTGCAGGCGCCCGGCGACAGCGACGCCCGGTAAGAATGACAGAATGTGAACCAATTACGAACGGGAAATGGTTTGCGATTTGCTCACGTACACCTTTGCCCCAACCATTGGCGATTTGAGGGTGAGAGACCCGGATCTGAGCAGGTCGCGGAACGCCGTGAGTATACCATACACTTATGGCCTTCAGCAGCGCATCCCTGCACCGCGCGATAGTGGCTGGGGCACTGCGTAGCGCAGCTCGGCAAAGGCTTCCCCGTAGATGGTCGCCGACAGCAGGCGCAGAGGCGGGCTGGCGATCATGCGCGGCAGCAGGGGCGCGCCGCTGCCCAGCGTGACCGACGTCACCTGGATAATCAGCTCGTCGAGCAGGCCGTGATCATAGAACTGGCCGGCCAGCTCGCCCCCGCCGACGATCCAGATGTTCTTGCCCCCCGCGGCGGCGACCATCTCTCTGTGTACGGGCCGGACGTCGCCCGAGACAAAGCGGATGTCTGCGCCGGGCACGGCGGGCAGCGAACGGGAGCTGAAGACCCAGGCCGGCTGCTCGTAAGGCCAGGGAGTTGCGCCGGTCGAGTCGGGGCGACTCTCGTGGCGCAGGATCCACTCGTAGGTATTCGACCCCATGACCAGGGCGCCCACCTCGCGGATGAACTCCGGGTAGCTCGTCCCCTCAACGTCGCCGAACTGGAGGAGCCAGTCTAGCGAGTGCTCTGGCGAGGCGATAAAGCCGTCCAGGCTGGAAGCTGCATAATATTGCGTTTTCATCGTTCTTTTCTCCCAGAGCGCGTCACACAGTGGCGCCAGATACGGACGGTTACCCCAGCACGGCCTGCAATATCCACAGCGAGACGATGCCCGCCACGATGGTGGGCAGAATCTTCTTGGTGCGCCAGGCCACGAATATGGCCAGCCCTGCCGCCGGGATGCGCAGATTCTCCAGCGGCGAGAGGACCAGCACCGCCTCGGAGTCCGGCAGCAGCACGCCCATGAAGATGATCGCGCCCAGCACCGCCGGGGGCACAAAACCAAGCAGCCCCCGCACGCTTTCCGGCACGTCCACCCGGCCGATGAAAAGGATAAACGCCAGCCGCGTGGCGTAGGTCACCAGCCCCATCCCGATTAGAATCAGCCACACCGTCATGCCGGCCTCCTATTTCTCGCCCGGGAGCGCATCATCTGCCCGCGCCGGGGGCCGCCGCGCCGGAGGCCGCCGCGCAGGCAGCAGGCGTTCAGCGCCCACCCCGGCAAGAACGCCGATCAGCGTCGCCGCAATCAGGCCGAGCTTCAAGGGCAGCGCTGCGAGGACGATGGCCATGACGCCCGCCGCCAGCGCCGCCATCCAGCTCGCCTTTTCGGAGAGCAGCGGCACAAGAAGGGCGATAAACGTCAGGGGCAGGACAAAATCCAGCCCCCACGCCTCCGGGATTTCCAGCCGCGAGATGAGCAAAATCCCGGCGGCGGTGCTGATCTGCCAGCTTATCCACAGCGTCAGCCCGGTTCCGAGCGTGTACCAGTGCGCATTCGTGCCCGCCGCCCCCTGACTGCCAGCTTGTGAGCGGTTGAAGCGCGTGATCGCGATGGCATACGCCTCGTCGGTCAGCAGGTAGGCGATGAGCCACTTCCAGCCGGTGGGAAGGTGCCGTAAGTGGGGCGCAAACGATGCCCCATACAGGAAATGGCGCAGATTAACCACGAGGGTGGTCAGGATAATGATGAACCCCGGCGTGGCGCTGGCGAAAAGCTGGGCCGCCAGAAGCTGGGCGCTGCCCGCAAACACAATGGAGGACATCGCCAGGGAGGGCAGCGGCGGGAGGGCAGTCAGCGCCAGCGCGCCATAGAGCATCCCGAACGGCAGGTCACTGGTCAACAACGGCAGGGTATCCCGAACGCCCGCCCAGAATTCAGCGCGCGGCGTTTCAGGGTGTTGTCGGGCAGGGAAAAAGCTCATCCTATTTATTACCGGGAATCACAACCGGAATCAGGCCACCTTAACCGGTTGGTCGTGCAGAATGACGAACCCGGACCTGAGAATTTTAGACGCAACCAGCACCCTGTCCTGACTGGGCAGCCCGTCTCTGAACAGGGGTTCCCCCCAGACTGGACGGCAACAGGGGAGGAAGACTTTCAGAAGGCAAAGGTGATCGCCTTATAGCATCACCCGGCACTCTTTTCCTTACTGGTAGTGCCCCCATTCTAGCCGATTTGTGCCGATTTTTGAAAGCGACAAGTGTAGCGGCGCGGCCTTCTCTTTGCTTTGAATGTGATAGGGATAGACTGCGTATCCGGTAAGCGCCGTCCTGTCCGGGGATCTACCGGAGCACGGGCTTCAGGCAGCAAGCAATCGCCCGGCTTGTGCGGGGCGATTGCTTGCTGCCTGTCACGTACTGGAACAGTGAGAAATCGCCGCTCGCAGCCCGGCCGGCACGCCGTTCGTAGACCCTCTTTGACCAACGCCTGTTCTAAATTTGCCGCAACTGGTTTATAATGAAAGCTGCTGATGAGATTGCCAGGCTAGAGGTACTCCCTCTGCGTTTCACCATCGATGTGTCCGGCACGGCCGTCATCGAAGCCAGACTTCTGTGACTGAAACCGTCGCTACCGCCAGCATCACACGCGCTGCCCGCTTCTTTCTTCATAAGCACTGATTCATCGCCATCCAGCACAGATCTGTTACACAGCCGATTGGCTGCTGGAAGTCAGGGTCTGTCCTGCTGCTGCCCGCCTGTGTGTGGGCGTGCGGCTTTACGCACAGCGATAAGTAAGAGCGAAGCGTGTTGGTTGTTGAACAGGTGTAAGGAGGAAAACAATGTTTAACACAAGCTGGCCCGTCTTACTCGTCGACGATGAACCGGATGTGCTGAGGCTATCCCGGTTGATCATGCAAGATTTCACTGTCTACGGATTGCCCCTTGAGCTGCACACGGCTGCCAGCAAAGCGGATGCAATCAAACTGATGGAGACCGAGCTGGTCCCCATCCTGCCCAACATCCCACCGCCAAGGGCGGCTGTGGCCTTTATTGACGTGGTGATGGAGAGCGATAAGGCCGGTCTGGAGCTGTGCGACTATATCCGCAATACGATGGGCAATAAGGTCGTCCAGCTCTTCATCCGTACCGGCCAGCCGGGAGTCGCCCCAGAACGCATGGTGATCGACAACTACGACATCAATGGCTACTTCACCAAAGCCGAAGCGACAGAGGACAAACTCTACTCGCTGGTGAAGAGCGGGGTGCGCCAGTATCTCTCGTATATGACGGCCACCGTGTCGCAGACCATTTTATCGCGAATGAGTATGGCTGCCGGCTCCCGCGACTCGCTACGCAGCTTCATAACCATGCTCCCGATGCTCAAGCGCGAGGGGCACTTCCTGTTCATCGATGGGGAAGCCGTTGGCGGCACGCTGGACGAGAAAACGGCGCGCTCCCTGGCTGAACGGCTGGACCAGCAGACCGGGAAGTCGCTTGGCGAGAACGGCGGCAAGTTCGTGGTTGACGAGCAGCAGAATATGCTGATGAAGGTGGCGGGGGATAAGAACAAAGCCGAGATACTGCATGTGATTGCGGGCGATTGGAAGTTCCTGCCGCCTGAAACGGTGAAGACATTCCTTCATGGGATCATGACGGCCGGGGCGGTTCTATGGAAACAGACCGGCTAGATGGCGTTTAACTGGAAGAAGGCAGTCGCGGCCGGCTTTGGCGTCGTCGCCGTCTTTCTCATCTGGCCTACCTATAACCAGTACCTGCCTGTCTTCTTGCAGGCCGGTAACCCGTTGTGGGAGGCGGAGACGGCCCTCGCCAATCCATCGCTGGCAGAAACCGCAGGTTTCGGGTTATCCTCCACGCTCGCCTTCTTCATCATGACCTGGGACAACATCCTCAACATCTTCGTCCAGTCCTGGGCCGGCGCCAGAAGTGATCGAACCCGGACGCGCTGGGGACGGCGCAAACCCTGGCTTATGATCGGCGTGCCGATAGCGGCCGTGGGGTTTGTGCTCGTCCCCTTTGCCGGCGCCATCTGGACGCTCCTGCTTTTCATCATCATCACCAATCTGGGTATGGCCCTCTTCCGCGCCCCGGCGGCGGCCCTTCTGGGCGATCTCTTTCCGCCGCAGCAGCGCAGCAGAGCGAGGGGCATCATGGTGATGATGGCCGGGCTGGGCGGCGTGCTGGCTCTGCTCGCGGGCAGCGTGCTTTTTGAGCGCCTCGGCCGTCCTGCCCCCTTCGTTTTCAGCGCCATTCTGATGGTGGCAGCCGCTGTGATCGTGTTGGTTTTCGTTCGGGAACCGGCCGTCCGGGAGGTGGAAGAGAGTGGGACAAAGGCGACGGTGAGGCAGGCCCTCCGGGCGCTGTGGCAGACGGAAAACCGCAGCGGGTTCTGGCTGCTGCTAACCATCGGCCTGTCGTCTATGGTCATCGAGAGTCTGCAGGCCGGAATCTCTTCCTTTGCCGTCTTCGTCCTGGATATCCCGTTGGGACAGGCGGTGCGCTATGGGGCGATCTTTGCCCTGGTGCTGATTCTCTCAGCCTACGCCAGCGGCCTCGCCGCCACCCGTTTTGGACGGCAGCGGGTGATTGGCGCCGGTCTGGTCGGGATGTTCCTCACCGCTGCCGTCAGCTATTTCTTCGTGCAGACCACGGCTGCCTTTGCTCTTGTTCTGGCCCCGCTCGGTCTCTTTGTTTCCTTGATTACGGTCAACGACCTGCCCCTGCTGTATGATATTGGCGACGAGAGCCGGATCGGCGCCAATACCGGCGTCTTTTTTGTGGCCACGCAGTCGGCGGCTGTACTGGGGCCAACCCTGTCCGGTATCGGCATCGACATCGGCGGCAGCCACCGGATGATCTTTGCCTTTGCCGCCTTCTGGGCACTGCTGGCCTGGCTGGTGTTGCGTCAGGTGCGCGTGGTCCGGCCGGTCCCGGACACCGGAAGGGTCTTCGGATGAGCATCGAATCCATCCTTCAAGACGTACCCTTATTCAGCCCCGTGCCGGCCGCTTCCCTGGAAGCGCTGGTTGAGGCTGGCCAGGTCGTCACCTATCCGGCGGGTTATGTGGTCTGCAGAGAAGGCGAAGAGGCGGACACGATGTACGTCATCCTGGAGGGCCGTCTCCGGGTCTTCAAACAGGATGAGAAAGGGAATGAAGTGGAGCTGGCTATCAGGGAGCGGGGCGAGTTTGTCGGCGAGCTGGCGCTGCTCGACGGCGAGCCGCGCTCGGCAACGGTCGTCTGTCTCACGTCCTGCCGGCTCTTTGTGCTGCAGCGGGCCGCATTCATGGAGCTTCTTCTCAACGAGGAGAAGCCAATCATGTCGTATTCCTTTTTGACGGCCCTGGTCAAGCGCGTTCGTTTCGCTTCGACACGCTATTTTAAGGAAGAATTGGCCCAACGAGCGCTGCAGGCGGAAATGGAAGCCCAACGGCACCGGGCGATGGCCCAGCTGGTAGCAGGGGTAGCGCATGAGCTGAATACGCCTCTCGGCATTGTCAACACGGCCGTCGATATGATCCAGAAGCGTCTCGAGAGCGAGCAACTGGCTGCTCCCCTGCGCGAGAACCAGGAAGCCCAGGCCGTTCTGGCCGCCATGAAAGAGGCGGCGAATCTGGCCGACCGCCATATTGAACGGGCGCACCACCTCGTGCAGCACTTCAAGAAGGTCTCGGTCGGCGATCTGGCAGCCGTACGAGAAACGGTGGACCTGCCGGTGCTGGTCAGGGATGGTCTTGAGCTGTTCAGGATCAATGCCCGCCAATCCGGGCTGGAGATCAACTTTGACAACCAATTAGCTGCGGGGGAGGCCACCTGGCAGGGTTATCCGGGCCCTCTAACCCAGGTTTTGCTGAATCTGCTCTTCAACATAGAGCGTTATGCCTATCCGGATGGCTCTGGCGGCGTCGTCGAAATCGAGCTGCGGGCGGACAGGCGGCGGGAGCCGGCCAGTTTCGTCCTGGTGGTGCGGGATTTTGGCCGGGGCATCGAGCCTGCGCATCTGGAGCAGATCTTTACGCCCTTTTTCACCACCGGCCGGGGCAAAGGCGGTTCGGGATTAGGACTGGCGATCGTCAAAAATATCGTCACGGACGTGCTCAGGGGAGCTATTGCCGTGGAATCCGAGCCGGGCAGCGGGACGACGTTCGCGGTGACTTTTCCGCAGGTTGTCGAGGAGCGATAAAAAAAGGAAGGGAGCTGGCGGTCCCTCTCTTCCACCGCCTAGGCTCCCTTCTGCCCGGCGCGCGGCAGTGTGACGGTAAACACCGTCCCCATGCCCTCCGTGCTGCTCACCTCAATCCGGCCCTGGTGGGCCAGAACGAGCTGCCGGGCGATGGCCAGCCCCAGGCCGCTACCGGCTCCCGCGCGCGACCTGTCGCCGCGCCAGAAGCGGTCAAAGATGTAGGGCAGATCCGCGGCCGGGATGCCGCTGCCCGTGTCCGCCACTACGATCTGCACGCTGCCGTCCTGTGCAGACGCCGAAAGCGTAATCGCGCCGCCGGCGGGCGTGTGGCGCAGGGCGTTGGCCACCAGGTTGCTCAGCACCTGGTCCAGCCGGTCCGCATCGGCTGTAACCGCCAGCTCGAGGGCATCCTCCGGCGTCGTCACCTGCAGCGCCGCGCCGGCCGCTTCTGCCTGGCCGCCGAAGCTGGTAGCCACATCGGCCAGCAAGCCCCGCACCTCGACGCGCTCGCGCTGTAGAGGCAGCTCGCCCATCTCGGCCAGGGACAGCATCTGCAAATCATCCACCAACCGCGCCAGTAGCTGCGTCTCCTCCAGCGTGTCGTTGATGTGATCCGGCGTCGCTTCGTAGACGCCATCCAGAATGCCCTCCAGATTGCCCTGGATGATGTGCAGTGGTGTGCGCAGCTCATGGGCCACGTCGGCGGTCAGGTTGCGGCGCACCTGCTCGGCGCGCTGCAGTTCGGAGGCCATGCGGTTGAACGAGCGGGCCAGGCCGCCAAACTCGCCGGGCCGCCCCTCAGGCACGCGCGCGCTGAGGTCGCCTTCGGCCAGGGCGTCGGCAGCTTCCATGACGGCGCCTAACGGCTGGGCGATGCTGCGCCAGGCGCGCACGGCGAGCGCCAGGGCCAGCAGGG
The DNA here is from genome assembly GCA_012515125.1 of Chloroflexota bacterium. GTDB lineage: Bacteria > Chloroflexota > Anaerolineae > Promineifilales > Promineifilaceae > JAAYYY01. The sequence goes on along the minus strand of JAAYYY010000209.1, from coordinate 1,758 downwards.
GCAGCGCGAGCGCCAGCCCGCAGCCGCCCAGCCAGACGAGCACCGCCGTGGGCCCGTCTCCACCCGTGACGCGGTTCAGCAGCAGCGCCAGGGCGGCCATGCCGCCGGCGACGAGCAGGGCCATAAGGCCGAAGAGGGTGGCGAAGCGGAAGAAGAGAAAGCGCGGCCGTTTCCCGCGCCAGGGTGGCGCGCCGTGCCCGTGCCAGTGGGGATTGTGCCGCCACGCTTTCATCGCAGGCCGGCGCCTCAACCGGCAGCGAAGCGGTAGCCGACCCCATAGACGGTCTCCACATAGCGTGGGTTGCCGGGGTCGGGCTCGATTTTGCGCCGCAGGTTCTTCACATGAGCATCGATACTGCGCTCGTAGCCGTCGAAGGCCACGCCGTGCAGCCGCTGCAGGAGCTGGGCGCGGCTGAATACCTGTCCGGGGTGCTGCGCCAGGACGGCGAGCAGGTTGAACTCGGTGCGCGAGAGGTCCAGCCATTCGCCGTCGCGGGCCACGCGGCGCCCGTCGAGGTCAATTTCGAACTTCCCGGCGCGAATCACGTTTGGCGCCTGCAGCTCGCCGCGCTCGCGGCGCAACACAGCGCGCACGCGCGCCACCAGCTCGCGCGGGGAAAAGGGCTTGGTGATGTAATCGTCCGCGCCCAGCTCCAGCCCAATCAGGCGGTCCGTTTCCTCAATGCGGGCGGTGAGCATGATGATGGGCACATCCGACTCGCGGCGCAGGGCGCGGCAGACGTCCAGCCCGTCCATGCCCGGCAGGTTGAGGTCCAGGACGACGAGCGCGGGTTTGTCGCGGCGGGCGATAGCCAGCGCGGTGGGGCCGTCGGCGGCCGTCGCCACCTGGTAGCCCTGGCGCTGCAGATAGTCCCGCGCCAGCTTCACAATCTTCGGTTCGTCGTCTACAACCAGGATCAAGTCAGCCATTGGATCGGCCGCTCCGGGAATGTCCTTGTCCGATGCCCGCCTATGTTACCATGGCGCCGAGGATGAGACAGGCGCGGGCCGTGATTGCCAGCAGGGGGACCGGCGCAGTCTGAGCAGACTGCGCCGGTCAGGGTGGCATCAGGCCGTGTGGATGTCTGGTTCGACGTCTTCCGGTCCTTTCTCGCGTGGCCCGCCGCGCTCGTGCGGTCCGTGCCAGTGATCGTGCCGCCGGTAGCCGTGCCCGTGAAGGTGCCTACCGCCCCCGAAAAGGAGCTTGAGGGTCAGGCCGGCTAGCAGCAGGAAGAGCCAGAACTTGAGCAGGCCGCCAAAGAACCAGCCCAACGGGCCAAATCCCCAGCCGCGATAGGGGACGGGGCGTGGCGCGACGGGCGGCGCGGCTTCCTCGCCATCAGCCTGGCGGGCGCCAGATTGCGCGGTCACGTAGCCGTCGGTCCAGCCTGCGTTGTAGGACCAGCGCCCGGCGACGCTGGCGAAGATGCCGATGAGCAGAAGCAGCAGGATGGTCCGCAGGAAAAATCGTCCTCGAAAGAACATGGTCGTCAACTCCTTGTTTCATCGTCACGGCCACTCTCGGCCATGACGTCCGTACTTGCAGATAGTGTTGACGACGAATGTGTAAAAGTTATGAACGGGTTACGGAAGGGTTGTGAATGACTGCCAGACGCAGCTTTTCGTCCCATTACGCCCGGAAGGCGAAACAGCGCAATCAACCGATCGGTTGATGCGGTCGCTACTCGCCGGTTGACCGCATAAATCCATCCCCCGCCTGTCCAAACTCAATCCCCTGGCTGGTTACGCCCTCCGGGC
>JAAYYY010000208.1 GCA_012515125.1 Chloroflexota bacterium | reverse complement strand
TGGCAAAGCATCCGGCGGGAGATGGTGACGATGTACTCCGCACGCCCGGAGGGCATTGGTCACACCGCTGGTGTTGCGAGTTGTGGGAAGAGACGGGTTGGGCGCCGCCATCGAGCACGTGAACCGAAGAGAGCTTACCGCCTGATTCAGCGGCCAGACGGCGGCAACTCGAGGCCCAGATAAGCGCGCAATTGCTGCTCCAGGATAGCACTGATTGGCCGCCGCTCTCTAACTTTGCAGCTGATAAGCTCAATCCAGATCTGCTGCTCCAGATAGACGGATCGTTGCCTGCCTGAACCACCGGTTATCAGAATAGGCGGCCTCTCCCCGGGGGCCAGATCGACGTAGTGACGCAAAACGTACTCGCAAACGGCGCTGGCCGTCGTCTGCTCCAGGGTGGCCTGGATCAGCGTTTCGCTCCACACCTCGTCAGGAAGCACCACTTTATGCTCTGAGCGCCGGCCGTCCATGATTCCCCTCTATAGTAGGCGCTTCTGGCCGGGCTGGTCAAAGAGTGTGGGCACCGGCGCCCCCAGCCCGGCCAGCCGTACGTACCACTGGCGCAGATAGCGCCTGACGTTGTCGAACTCCGCTTCTGGAATCAGCTGGTATGAGGGAACCTGAAACTGGCGCTTGACCTCGGCATGGACGGTGGCTTCATTCCCTTTCTGCTTCCGTTTGAGAACACGAGCGACAATGGCAACCATATCCGTATACGCTTTCATCTGCTGCGGGTTGAGGTAGTCGGTGCCCGTTACGCCGGCTTCGAGCGCAGCCACCCGTTTTCCCAGGTCGCCAAGCTGCTCGCCATGCCGGTCCAGGTCCCGGTCATGGCTGTGTAGGCGTTGCCGCAGGGCCGCTGCCTCGTCCATCAAGTTCAGGTACTCCTGCTGCGCCGGCGGCAGCCCCGCATCCATCTCGGCCAGCATATCATCGGGCAGGATTTCGCGGCGGAAGGCGGCCCAGGCGACATCGGCGAAGTCGCGCTGGAACTGGACGATGCGTACTCGTTTCTCCTCATCTGGAATCCGGCCGGTCTGAACGGTGCCCATCCAGAAGGGCAAGCGGTCCAGTCGCAGACAGACCATCTCGCGCTCTCGCGCCTCGTCTTCCCCATAGCTCCAGACAATAGTCAGGTTGACCAACGCATCGGCCATCGCCTCGCTTTCCCGGATACGCCGAATCTGCCCATGAGTCTGCAACCCCATCGCATCACAGAGCGCCTGCATGGGCACATAGAGCTTGCGGTCGTTGGCCAGGGCGACCGTGAAATAGTCTCCGTAGAATTCGAAGGGGAACTGGTCTATGGTTTTGAGTGACATCGAGAGCACCTCCTGAATCAGTCGTACAAATTATATCGCTATATCGTTATATCGCAAGCAGTTCTACCACCGGGACACATAACGTGTCCCCGTGAAAAGTGGCAGGAAATTGAGCAGCCCCCTGGTATTTGCCGGGCAGGACAGCCTGCGGCTGTAGGCCGGGCGAGAAAGGGCCGGTTGGATGTCGACGAGATATCCGGCCGGCCCTTTTCGTTTACCCATCTTCAGTCAGCAGGAGAAAGCTCATGTCCGAGAAGTTGGATCCGAAGAAGGCCGTTTACCTCAAGCCGGGGCAGCGCACGGTCCCGGGCCAGAAGCGGCGCAAGGCCCAGGACGGCAGCGAGTGGGTGGAGCATGCCGCTTCGCTTAGGGGAGATTGCGCGCTGGACGAGTGGGGCGTGGCCATCCGTGTCCTGCGCAAGCTGGGCAAGTCGTTCCAGGGGGAGTAGGGCCATGTGCACCGTCGTCAACTTCAGGCGGTACGGCTCGGTGGCCGCGCTCGACCGGGCGTTCGGCGAGCGCTGGCTCTATATCGGCCGGGCCAACCGGGCGGCGCAACTGGCAGCATCGCCGCTCGCCAATCCTTACCGTCCGCGCGACTGCGGCGGCAAGCGGGGCGCCACCCTGCCCCATTACCGGCGCTGGCTGTGGCGGCAGATGCAGGCGGGCAACCGGGCGGTGCTGCAGGCGCTGGCCGCCGTCACCGAAGAAAGCGTGC
>JAAYYY010000207.1 GCA_012515125.1 Chloroflexota bacterium | reverse complement strand
TCGCGCTACATCCATAGTGCCTCGTATTTCGAAAACGTCCAACATACCTGCTTTAGAATAAACCCGCCCATCGGCGGGCCAGAATGAGGAGAGCAACAACGATGCGCAAACGAGTGGTGATGGTTACGGGGAGCGCCGGCGAGATCGGCCAGGCCCTGATCGAGACGTTCGCTGCCTGCGGCGATACGAACCTGCTGACGCTGGACCTGCGGCCCCTGCCGCCGGAGCTGGAAGGCAAGTCGATCCACATCGTCGGCGACATTCTTGACGATTCGCTGCTCGGCCGGCTCGTCACCGAATACGAAGTCGACACCATCTACCACCTGGCGGCGCTGCTCTCCACGCGCGCCGAGTTCACGCCGGAGCTGGCCCACCGGGTCAACGTCGAGGGCACGCTGCGCCTGCTCCGGCTGGCAGCCGAGCAATCCGAATGGCAGGGCCAGCCGGTGCGCTTCATCTTCCCCAGCAGCATTGCGGCCTATGGCCTGCCCGACCTGGAGACGAAGGCGCGGGACAGCCGCGTGCGCGAGTGGGACTGGAACACGCCGACGACGATGTATGGCTGCAACAAGCTCTACGGCGAGATGCTCGGCTCCTACTACAGCACGAATTACCGGCAGCTCGCCGCCGACCGGCCGGTTATGCTCGACTTCCGCGCGCTGCGCTTTCCCGGCCTGATCAGCGCCTTTACGGTGCCCAGCGGCGGCACGAGCGACTACGGTCCGGAGATGATCCACGCGGCGGCGCAGGGCAAGCCTTATGCCTGCTTTGTCCGCGAGGACTCGCGCATCCCGTTCATGGCTATGCCGGACGCGGTCAAGGCGCTGCTGGATCTCGCCGCCGCCCCCAAAGCGGCGCTGTCGCGGGAGGTCTATAACGTGACCAGCTTCAGCCTCAGCGCGGGGGAGATCCGCGATCTGGTGCTCGAAGCGTTCCCCGAGGCGCAAATCACCTTCGAGCCTGACCTGCGCCGGCAGGGCATCATCGATAGCTGGCCTGCCGACCTCAACGACAACCCCGCCCGGCGCGACTGGGGCTGGTCGCCGGAGTACGACGCGTCGCGGACGTTCCACGATTACCTGATCCCCAATATCCGCGAGCGTTACCGGTAGAGTGGAGCGCGCCTGCCATTCTGGCAGGCGCGCTCCGTTTAGCCCGTGCCCTGGCCCGCGATGGTTAAGGTGAAGCTGCCGCCCGTCCGGCCGCCGAAGTCGCGGACGCGGATGAAGTAGAGCGTGCCTGCCTCGATTTCCGGCGGCGCGCTGTAGGTAAGCGTTTCCGCGCCGCCGGCAAAGTAGTCGTCGGCGCCCGCCAGCACGTTGCCGTCCAGGTCGCTTAGCTCCAGTACCAGGTCCGTCTCCGCATCGGGCGCGGAAGTGATGACGACGGTCTCATTCGGGTTAAGCCCGAGCATGAAGGCGATATTGGCCTGCTCGTCAAAGAGACCGGTCACCTCGTCGCCAACAGCCAGCTCAAAGATAACGCTGCCCGAGCCGCCGAGCGTGATCGTGTACTCGCCGGTCTGGCCCTCAAAGCCGCGCACGACGAGGGAGTAGTTGCCTTCCGCCGGCGCCGAAAAGCGGACCTGCTCGATGTCGAAGCTCAGGTCGATGATCTCCAGCAGCGAGCCGTCGTCGTCGTTCCACACCTCCACAACAACGTCGAGACCCTCGGCGGGCACGACCTGGGCGTTGATGCCTGCTCCGGCGGGCGCGTAGAACGGGAAGGTGTGGCCGGTCAGCTCGTCGGGGCCCAGCACGTCGGAGACCACCAGGCCGATGCTCTCCTGGATGACCGGCTCCGGCGTGGCCGGCTCGCCGTCGCTCTGCACGACGGTCAGCGAGTAGGCGCCGGTCGAGCCGGCAAAGCCGCGCAGCACGACCACGTAATCGCCATCCTCGGGCAGCTCCAGCCCCTCGACAACCTCGGTCCCGAACGCCTCGTCCACGACGCCGCCGGGCAGGATCGAGCGGCCGTCGCCACGGCGCACGTCGAGGGTCACATCCAGCGCTTCGTCGGCGGGCGTCACCTCCACGTCGATCACGTCGCCGGCAGTTCCGGCGAATCGCCACGCGGAGCCGCGCGTGCCGGTGACCTCGCCGCTCACAGTGTCGCCGTAGGCAAGCTCCCCTTCGAGCAGCGGCTCGGCCGGTTCGTGCAGCGCGACCGAGCCGAGGATCGCGTCCACCACGTCCCGGTAGAGGGCCGCGTCGCCCTGGGCGATCTCCGCCGACATGAAGGCGGCCCGATCCTGCCGCCGCACCACGGTCAGGATGGCGAGCACCCTGGAGCCGTCTTCTTGCGGCACGTCGATCGTCGCCGTCGCCGCTTCCTGCCCCTGAACGGTCGTCGCTTCCGGCCCGCTGGTCACCTCGCCGTTTTCGTACAGCCCGCCGATCAGGTCGCGCAGCACCTCAACCAGAGGGCCGTCGCCCAACTGGCTGGCGTCCTCCACAAGGAAGAGGACGAACGCGCCGGCCGCCAGGGGGTCGTCGCCCAGCGCGTCCGCGTCTGAGGCGACGAGGGGGATATCTTCGGCCTCGTCCAGCAGCCAGCCCGCCGGGTAGCGAAAGCTGAGCCCCAGCGCCTCATTCTTGTAGTCCTGGAAGGCGATCTGCGTGGCTGCCGGCGCGGTCGTCGCCGGTGGGGCGGTCGCCGTGGGAAAGGAGGTAGGCGTCGCCGGCAGCGACAGCCCTTCCGAGACGAGGCGGCAGGCCAGGGCCGGCCCGGCGAGCAGCAGGGCCAGCCCCAGCAGCCAGAATGCGCGCCGCCAGCCGGGCCGGCGCCCTACAGTGTTTCCAGGTAGCGGTCGATCTCCCATTCAGTGACCTGCATGCGGTAGTCGTCCCACTCCGCTTTCTTGGCTTCGACGAAGAGGCGGGCCGTGTGCTCGCCGAGCGCGTCGAGCAGCACCTGGTCGGCCTCCAGCTCCTCAATCGCCTCGGCGAGCGAGCCGGGGAGGGTGGCGATGTTGTATTCCTGCAGCCGCGACCGGTCGAAGTGGTAGACGTCTTCCTCCACCGGCTCGGGCGGCGTCATCTGCTTTTCGATGCCGTCGAGGCCGGCGCTGAGCATGACGGCAAAGGCCAGGTACGGGTTGCAGCTTGTGTCGGGGAAGCGCAGCTCGGCGCGGGTAGACTGCTCGCGCCCCGGCGAATACTGCGGGATGCGGATAAGCGCCGCCCGGTTGATGCGCGCCCAGCAGATGTAGACCGGCGCTTCGTAGCCGGGAACGAGCCGCTTGTAGCTGTTGACGGTCGGGGCGACGACGGCGCTCAGCGCCCTCGCGTGGTGGAGCTGTCCGGCGATGAAGCCATAGGCCACGTCCGATAGCTTGTACGGGTCATCTGCGTTGAAGAAGGCGTTGGTCTCGTCGCGGAAAAGGCTCTGGTGGGTGTGCATGCCGCTGCCGTTGTGCCCGTAGAACGGCTTGGGCATGAAGCTGGCGTACAGGTCGTGCTGCGCGGCGATGGCCTTGACTGCCTGCTTAAAGGTGATGGCGTTGTCGGCCGCCGTCAGGGCGTCGGCATAGCGGAAGTCAATCTCGTGCTGGCCCTGCGCGACCTCGTGGTGCTCCATCTCCACCTCGATGCCCATCGCCGACAGGGCGACGACGATGTCATCGCGCACGGCCGCCGCCAGGTCGCGGGGCGAGAAGTCGAAGTAACCGGCGACGTCATGCGGCACCGGGCGCAGCTCGTCGTTGCGCTTCTGCAGCAGGAAAAACTCCAGCTCAGGCCCGCAGTTGTAGGAAAAGCCCAGTTCCGCGGCGCGCTCGACGGCCCGGCGCAGGATATAGCGCGGATCGCCGGGGAAAGGATCGCCGTTCGGCTGCATGACGTCGCAGATCAGCCGAGCGGTGCGCCGCTCCGGCGCCTTCCAGGGAAGCACCTGGTAGGTCGCCGGGTCCGGCTGCAGAACCATGTCGCTTTCCTGAATGCGGGCAAAACCCTGGATAGAGGAGCCGTCGAACCAGCTGCCCTTCTCCAGCACTTCGGGCAGGCGGTGGGCAGGCAGACCCACGCTCTTTACCGTGCCGTGAATGTCGGTGAACTGCAGGTTAATGAAGCGGACCTCGTCCTCACGCGCCTTCTCGATCACCTCTTGTTGCTCAGGACTGAGCGCCATAATGCATGTCTCCTGTTATAGATGACCCCTTGCAGCAGCGGGCCGGGAGCGCCCATCGCCGCGTCAACCGTTGCATTATAATCGTAAGGGCCCCGTCACCACAATGGAAAAACGCCGCCGTTGTGCTACTATGGGCCTGTGATTCCTGACCGCCTGCACCTCACACGCTTTGCGTGGCTCTCTATCGGCACGGCCCTGCTAACGATGGGCCTGAAGGCGACCGCATATCTGCTGACCGGCTCTGTGGGCCTTCTGTCGGACGCGATGGAATCGGGCATCAACCTCGTCGCGGCTTTCGCGGCGCTGATCGCGCTCAGCGTCGCCGCCCAGCCGCCCGACGCCGAGCACGCCTACGGCCACAGCAAGGCCGAATATTTCTCCAGCGCCCTGGAAGGCGGCCTGATTCTCCTTGCGGCGGTGACCATCGTCGCGACCGGCGTGGAACGCCTGCTGCACCCCAGGGAGCTGCAGCAGCTCGACCTGGGGATCGGCGTCGCCGTGCTCGCCAGCCTGTTCAACCTGGCCACGGCGGTCGTTCTGCGGCGCGCCGGCCGAGCCTACGAGTCGGCCACGCTGGAGGCCGACGCCCAGCACCTGCTCAGCGATGTGTGGACCACGGCCGGCGTCGTCGTCGGCGTGGGCGCCACCTGGCTGACCGGCTGGCAGCCACTCGACCCTATCGTCGCCATCATCGTCGGCGTCAACATCGGCTGGACCAGCGTCGGCCTGGTGCGTTCGGCCATGGCCGGTCTGATGGATACGGCGCTCCCACCGGAGGAGCAGGCGATTATCTACGAGGTGCTGGAGAAGTATAGCGGGGGCGGCGTGCAGTTTCACGCCGTGCGCACGCGGCGTGCCGGGGCGCAGCGCTTCGTCTCGTTCCACGTTCTGGTGCCGGGCGCCCTGACGGTGCAGCAGGGGCACGATCTGCTGGAGGAGATCGAGCAGCAGATTCGCGCCAGCCTGCCGCGCACTTCCGTCTTCACCCATATAGAGCCGCTGGAAGACCCCTCGTCGTGGAACGATCCACTGATTCGAGAAGAAGCAGGTCGCAATTAGCCGTTAGCTCTTAGCTGTTAGCTGCAGCCAACGGCTAAGAGCTAACGGCTCACCAGGAAGCGATATGCCACAAATCAGCCAGACCGGCTACGCTCCCGTCAATGGGCTGCAAATGTACTATTGGCGGACGACGTTGCCGCCGCTCTGCAGCACCTGGGCATCGACGAGGCCGACGTGCTCGGCTACAGCATGGGCTCTGACGTGGCGCTGCATTTCGTCGTCAACCACCCGGAAATGGTGCGCAAGCTCATCCTTATGTCGGGTTCCTACAGGATGGACGGCATTCACCCCGGCCTCATGGAAGGACTGGGGGAAATGACGCCCGACATGATGGTCGGCTCGCCGTTCTACGAGGAATACATGCGGATCGCCCCGCGCCCGGAAGATTTCGAGCGGCTGTTTGCCAAGAAGACGCAGATGGATCGCGAGCACGAGGACTGGCCCGCCGCCGCCATCCAGTCCATCGAGGCGCCCACGCTGCTGATCATTGGCGATTCGGACCTGACGACGCCGGAGCACGCCGTGGAGATGTTCCGGCTGCTTGGCGGCGGCGTCTTCGGCGATACCCCTGCCGGGCTGCCCGACTCCCAGCTTGCCATCATCCCCGGCGCCTCACACGTGGGCGTCGCCGGGAAAACAGACGCGCTGCTGGCGATCATTCCGCCGTTCCTCGACGCGCCGATGCCGGCGTCCGGCTAACCCGTTTTTGACAATGGCCGGCGGCGCTACGGCCTCAACTGCGGCAGAATGCCCCCGCTGAAGGCCAGCCCCGCCAGCCCGCCGACGACGGTGGTAATCAGCCCGCCCCAGCCGGCGAGGGAGCTGAGCGGGCCGGCGCCCGGCAGCCCCAGCGCGTAGTAGTTGTAGAGCAGGAGCGCCCCGGCAAGGCCCGAGCCGACGAGACGCACGCGCCGGGAGACGCTATAGTCGCGCGTGGCGAACCAGCCGGCGACGGCCGTCAGCACGAGGCCGCTCACCAGCCCGAGCAGGCTCTGCAGGTCGCGCACCGTAATCTCGACGCGCGGCTCTGGCGGCGGCGCGGCGCGCGTGGGTAATGCCGGCGGCGTCGCCGTCATCGTCGCCGTGGGCGAGGGGGTCGCCGATGGGGTAGGGGTAGGGGTGGGGGTGGAAGTGGGCGCGGGGGTCGGCGTGATCATGACCAGACGCACCCGCTCGCCGATGATCATCTCCAGCTGCTGCGAGTTGCGCGCCTGATCGCTCTGGGCTGTGATGCGGAACTGGCCGGTGCGGTCTTCGAGGAAGTAATCAAGCTCGGCCACGCCGTCGCGCGTGGGGCTCTCGCCCAGCAGGACCACCAGCCCCTCGGTCCGGTCCTCCTGGAAGAACTGCACCACCGTGCCGTCGGGCACCGGGCGCCCGTTGTGGTCCACGATGACGCCGGTGCGCAGCTTTACGTTGTCGGCCACCTGCAGCTCCAGCGGGGAGGCGATGTCGGGCGACTCCACGATGCCGTCACGCACGATGAACAGCTCGATAACCTGATCGGGATCGGGTCGCGTCACCTGGAAGAGGACGTAGCCAATGTCGCGCACGTCTACCGGCGACGCGCCGCGCAGGGGGATCTCCTGGAACAGCGCGCGGGCCGCCGTATCGACGAAGGCCGGCGCCTTGCTGTAGAGGGCGAAGTAGGCGGTCAGCTTGCTGATTTCGGTCGTGTCCAGGAAATAGGGGGCGTTGAAGGCAAAGACGATCACCCGGCTGTTGCGGATCATATCCTGCCGCTGAGCCAGAAGCTGCTTCAGGGCCAGCGATGGGGGATTGCCCTCGCTCACGTCGAGCATGGCGAAAATGACCCACTCGGCTTCCTGCAGCGCCGACTGCACGGCAAAGGCGGGCGACGCCGGCGGTGTTGGCTCCGGCTCCTCGGTCCCCGGCTGCGCTGTGGGTGCGGCAATCGGCGCGGGGCCGGCCTCGATGAACTGCGCGAGGTCGGCAAACGAGAAGCTCAGG
>JAAYYY010000021.1 GCA_012515125.1 Chloroflexota bacterium | reverse complement strand
GCGTGCGGGCTGTTCTTCGTCGTCGGGGCGGTTGGCGCGGATCCAGGTGCGGCAGTTTTCGTCGTTGCCCATCATCACGTCGGCGGCGAGGATGGCCTGGCGGATCTCCGGCTCGATGGGATTGGTGATGGCGGCGGTGAGGCCGCTGGCAATCGCCATCGTCAGGAAAGCGGCGTTGAGCGGCGGGCGGTTGGGCAGGCCGAAGGAGACGTTGCTGGCGCCGCAGACGGTGTTCACGCCCAGCTCGTCGCGCAGGCGGCGAAGCAGGTGAAAGACGGCCCGCCCTGCCCCGGAGAGCGCGCCGACGGGCATAACCAGCGGGTCGATGAGCACGTCGCTCTTGGGGATGCCGTAGTCTTGCGCGCGCTCGACAATCTTCTTAGCCACCGCAAAACGTACGTCGGGGTCCTCGGAGATGCCTGTCTCGTCGTTGGAGATGCCGATGACGGCGGCGCCGTACTTCTTGACGAGGGGCAGGACGGACTCCAGCCGCTCCTCTTCACCGGTGACAGAATTGAGCAGCGCCTTGCCCTGGTAGACCTCCAGGCCGCGCTCCAGGGCGGCGACGACGGAGGAATCAATGGAAAGCGGCACGTCGGTGACGGACTGGACGAGCTGCACAGCCGTCGCCATGATGGCCGGCTCGTCGGCGAGGGGGATGCCGGCGTTAACGTCGAGCATGTGGGCGCCGGCCTGCACCTGGGCTATGGCGTCAGAGACGACGCGGTCGTAGTTGCCGGCGGCCATCTCGCGGGCGAGGGCTTTGCGGCCGGTAGGGTTGATGCGCTCGCCGATAATGGTGAAGGGGCGGTCGGGGCCGATAATGACGGTCTGGGTGCGGGAGCTGATTTCGGTGTGCATGGGGTCTACTCCTTTTTGGCGGTGATTTGGTAGTATGATTTCTACGCTTTTGAACTGTGATTCGTCTGATTTATTGATGGGCTATGATTTTACCTTATCGCCGTCGTCCCTGGTGAGGCGAAGGAGCGCCTGTGGCATCAACGGGTCTGGGATTCCTCGCCGTACCCGGAACGACAGGCGGAGCGGCAGCGGGGAATCATAGGCCATCACGGAAATCAGTTAAATCATGGTTCAGAACGCCTCCGCGGATAGCGTCGCTCGCGCGGGCGGGCGGGCCTGGCGCTGGAGCGGAAGGGGCGCGGCAGGAGGCCGGCCTCCTCGATAATTTCGGCTACCAGCTCCTCCTGTCGGTAGGCCATGACGTGGATGCCGCAGACGCCGTCGATTTCGCGCACCTGCTGGATGATCTCGATGCAGATGCGCTTGCCTTCTTCACGCTGCCGGGCCCTGGGCGTCTTGCGCAGCCGGTCCATAATGGCGTCGGGGATGCGCACGCCGGGCACTCTGGTGCGCATGTACTCAGCCGCTTTTTCGGAGCGCAGAGGGCCGACGCCGACGAGGATGTAGACGTGATTATTCAGGCCGAGGTCCCGCACTTCGGTCATGAACTGGCGGAAGCGCGGCACGTCGAAGCAGTACTGCGTCTGGATGAACTGGGCGCCGGCGGCGACTTTCTTGGCGAGGCGGAGCGGGCGCCACTCGTAGGGCATGGCGAATGGGTTGCTGGCAGCGCCGAGAAAGAGGGGCGGCGGCACAGTGAGCTTGCGCCCGCTGAGAAAAACGCCCTCGTCGCGCATGATGCGGGCGGTCTGCAGCAGATGGATGGAATCGAGGTCGAAAACACGTTTGGCCTCCGGCTGATCGCCCACGCTGGTGTCGTCGCCGGTCAGGCAGAGCACGTTGCGCACGCCGAGAGCCGCCGCGCCGAGCAAGTCGCCCTGGATGGCGATGCGGTTGCGGTCGCGGCAGGAGACCTGGTAGACGGGCTCGTAGCCGGCGCGGGTGAGCAGGGCACAGATGGCGACGCTGGACATGTGGCAGTGGGCGCCGGAAGCGTCGGTGGCGTTGATCGCGTCGCAGACCTGAGAGAGGACAAGCGCTTTGTCGTAGACTTCCTGCGGGTCGGCGCTGTCAGGCGGGTCCAGCTCGGCGGTGACGGCGAAAAGGCCGGCGCGGAGGACGCGCTCGAGGCGGCTGACGGGGGGACGGGGCGTGGTCATAGGTGCGTGTTGGCGATGGGTTGATACGAGCGGGTTTGAAACCCGCCCCTACAGGTCTGCATGATCCCTCACTAATACGGCGCTGGCGCTGATCCAGCCGGGCGGCGGATGGCGGTCGCTGCCCGTAAGCATATTGATCCAGGCGGAGCTGCCTTCGAGCCGGCGATCTACCGGCGGCTGGATCAGGATGATTTCGCGCCCGTATGTTTCCATGCGCAGGGAACGCTCGAACGCCTCGACCCAGACACAGCGCATCTCCGGCAGGACCTCGCAATGACCGTTGGCGCGCACGCCACCGCAGGGGCCGTTGCGCAGGTTTTTAGGGCAGGTCATGGGGCAGGTCATGCCCGTGGAATGCAGGATACATTGGCCGCACATGCGGCAGTCGAACAGGATCCGCTTGCCCAGCTCTTCGACGGGGAGAATCAGCCGCTCGCTGCGAACGTAGCCAAGGCGGCGGATAAGCGGGTGCAGGCGCACGAACAGGGCGCTGGTGGCCCGGTAGGCCCGTTCCAGCCAGACCGGCCGGTCGCGCAGCCAGGCGCCGAGAGACACGTGCGGCTAGCCCTCCCTGCGGCGGTGGCGGCGCTGGCGGGAGGCGGTGCTTGATGCCGTGCCGGTAGGGGCAGGTTTGAAACCTGCCCGTACAGGACCCGCCCCTGCAGAGCCCGCAGGTTGGGCCAGGGCCTCGGCCATGCGGGCGATATGGTCGGGGGTGTTGCCGCAGCAGCCGCCGACGAGATTGGCGCCGAGGTCGCGGACGTGGCGCGCGTACTCGCCCATAAGGGCCGGCGTGCCGTCGTAGACCAGCTCGTCGCCGGTGAAGTGCGGGATGCCGGCGTTGGCCTTGGCGATGAGCAGAACGTCGGGGTTCTGCGCGCGCATGCGGGCGATGACCTCTTCAATTTCGTCGGGCCCGTTGCCGCAGTTGGCGCCCAGGGCAACAAGCCCCATCTTGCCGAGCGCCTGCACGGCCTGCTCAGGGCTGACGCCCATCATCGTGTGGCGGTTGGTGTCGAAGGTCATCGTCGCGGCGACGGGCAGGTCGGTCGCCTCGCGGGCGCCCTCGACGGCGGCGCGCACTTCCTCCAGGTCACTCATCGTCTCTACCCAAAGCAGGTCCACCCCACCCTCGGCGAGGGCGGCGGCCTGCTCAGCGAAGGCGGCCTTCGCCTCGTCGAAGCTCATCGCGCCGAGCGGCTCCAGCAGCTCGCCGGTGGGGCCGATGGAGCCGGCGACGAGGACTTTGTGCGGGGCAGCGTCGGCAGCGCGCCTGGCGATCCCGGCGGCGGCGCGGTTCAGCTCGGTCACGCGGTTGTCGAGCCGGTGCAGCTTGAGGCGGAAGCGGCTGCCGCCGAAGGAGTTGGTCAGGATGAGGCGGGAGCCGGCGTCGACGTAGCGCCGGTGGACTTCCTCGATACGCTCCGGGTAGCGGACGTTCCAATCTTCGGGTGGGTCGCCGGAGGTGAGGCCCATCTCCATGAGCAGCGTGCCCATCGCGCCGTCGAGCAGGAGGACGCCTTGCTCGGCGACGAGGTCTTGAAGGGGGTTGGGTTGGGTCATGGGATTCTTCCGTTCAGACAAGAGGGCGGGTTAGAAACCCGCCCCTACCTGAATCACGCGCGCGATTTGCTGCGCTTGATCTGAATCAGTTTTTTGGCTGTTTCCACGGCGACGGCGGCGTCGCGGCAGTAGGCGTCGGCCTCGATGTCCTCGGCGAACGCTTCGTTGAGGGGCGCGCCGCCGACGAGCACGATGATATCATTGCGGATGCCTTTTGCCTTGAGCGCGTTGATGACCTCGCGCATGTAGGGCATGGTTGTGGTCAGCAGGGCGCTCATGCCAAGGATATCGGGCTGGTGCTCGGCGATGGCCCCCAGGAAGTCGTCCACGGAGTTGTTGATGCCGAGGTTGAAGACTTCGAAGCCGGCGCCTTCCATCATCATCACCACGAGATTCTTGCCAATGTCGTGGATGTCCCCCTTGACGGTGCCGATGACCATCTTGCCGATAGTCGGCGCGCCGGTCTCGGCCAGAAGCGGGCGCAAGACCTCCATGCCGGCTTTCATCGCCTTGGCGGCCATGAGCACTTCGGGCACGAAGAGGATGCCGTCGCGGAAGTCCACGCCGACTACCTCCATGCCGGCGACGAGGCCCTGCGTGAGCACGTCGTAGGGAGACATGCCACGGGCGAGCGCCTCGTTGACCTCTTCGACTACCTCGTCGGCGTAACCATCGTAAAGGTCTTCCTGCATCAGCTCCAGCAGCTCGGGCGTGGTCATTTCCTGGATATTGATTTCTTCGTTTTCGGACTCGTCGGTCATGATGTACCTTCCTCTCTATCGATTTGGTCTGCCACTGGCAGCATCATTGATAACAAGCAGACGAACCACAGATCAGGGCCCAGATTGCGCGAATTATCCATCAGCCCCCCTTCTGCCGCGGGTGCCGGCGGCGGCGAGCGCGAGGCGGGCCGATGGCGGCGCTCTCCGGCAGGACACCTTCCAGGTGGGGGAACGGGTCGCGGGCGTGCGGCAGGTGCAGGGCAGCGACAAACTCCTCCTGGAAGTCGGGGTCCACGGCAGTCTCGACGTAGCGCACCCAGCGGGCAACTTCGGCGGCCTCGGCGCGCTTCTGGCGGTTGAGCAGGGCGATGCGCGCGCCGTCACCCGCGGCGTTGCCCACGGCGCTGATCTGCTCGGGCGCCACGTCGGGTATGAGGCCGAGCACGAGCGCGTAGTGCGGGTCGATGTAGCTGCCAAAGGCGCCGGCAAGGACGACATGGTCGATGCGTTCGGCGCCGGAGCGGTTCATCAGGAGGCGGGCGCCGGCATAGAGCGCCGCCTTGGCGAGCTGCACGTTGCGCACGTCGTCCTGGGTAATGACGATTGGCTTGCCCATCGCGGTCTGCTCGGCGGTGGCGAGGATATAGGCGGGGCGCCCGCCCACACGGCGCAGGCGGCGATGCTGGCGGCTCGTGTCGAAACGCCCATCGGCGGAGATGACCCCCGCCAGGAACATCTCGGCAACGACCTCGACAATGCCGGAGCCGCAAATGCCGGCGGCGAGATAGCTCGGCTGCTCCTCCGCGGGCACTTCAGGCCCGATTTGCCATTCGTCCGACCAGCGCGGCTCGCCGATGACGCGGAAGCGGGCCTCCAGCGTCTCCGGATTAATGCGCACGCGCTCGATAGCTCCGGGGGCGGCCCGCATACCAAAGGTAATCTGCGCCCCTTCCAGCGCCGGGCCGGTCGGGCTGGAGGCGCTGAAGTGCCAGTCGCGACAGCCAAGCAGGATTTCGGCGTTGGTGCCCACGTCCACAGTCAGCGTGACCTCGTCGCCGCGGTAAGGCTCGACGGCGAGCAGCACGCCGACGTTGTCGGCGCCAACGTGGCCGGCCTGGGAGGGGAGGACGTGGGCGTTAGCGGCGGGGTGCAGGTGAAGGCCGAGGTCGCGCGCCTTCACGTCCAACGGGTCGCGGCTGGCGAGGGCGAAGGGAGCGGCGCCCAACTCGACAGGGCTGAGGCCGAGCAGAATGTGAATCATGGTCGTGTTGCCGGCGAAGACGACCTCGTGAATCTGGCGCGGGGGGATGCCGGCCTTGCGCGCTGCCGCAGCCGCCAGCCGGTTGAGTGTGTCAATAATGGCCCTGTGCATCTTGTCGAGACCGCTGCGCTCGGTCATCGCGTAGGAGATCCGGCTCATCAGGTCCTCGCCATAACTGACCTGCGGGTTCATCGCCGCCTCGGTCGCCAGTAGCTCGCCGGTGTACAGGTCGCAGAGGTAGGCGGCAACAGTCGTGCTGCCCACATCCACGGCGAGGCCATAGCTGGCCCGCTCGTAGCCGGGGCTGACGTCAATGACCTCGTCGTGCCAGAGGGTAGCCGTCACCCGCCAGTTTCCCTCGCGCAGGGCCGGCTGGAGCTGCCGCAGGGCGTGCAGGTCAATACGGCGAGCGTCGAGCTGCCACTGCTCGGCCAGAGCATCGCGAAGCCGGCCCCAGTCGCCGCGATGCTCACCCAGCTCGGCGCGGTCGACGAGGGCCGTTACCCGGCGCACGGCGGGGTCCAGCGCAATCGTCTGATCGCCGGCTGCCTTGCGGATGACCTGCTGCTGGCCCCGGCTTTCCGGGGGGACGAAGAGGAGGAGGTCGCCCTGCACCTGAGCAACGCAGGAGAGGCGCATCTCCGGGCTGCCGAGCGCTTCGAGCAGGGCGATTTCCTCGACGCTGGCGGGCGAGAGGTGATCATCCCGAGAGGTGATGCCGTGTTTGGCGAACTGGCCCTGCTCGACGCGCACGCGGCACTTATTGCAGGTGAGGCGCCCGCCACAGACGGACTCGATGGCAACGCCCAGCTCTCGGGCCGCCGCGAGCACTGTCTGACCGCGGGGGATGCGACCGCGCCGGCCGGAAGGCATGAAGATGACGAGGGGGTCGCGGGCGTTCTCAACCATGAAAGCCTGAATTGTCATTCGCCTGAGTGCTATGATGAGCCATGATTTGGTCGCTTCTGAACTGTGATTCGTCTGATTCTATGATTCACTATGATTCCCCCGACAGCGGTCGAAATCATAGCCTATCAGAAAATCAGACGAATCACGATTCAGGCCCTCTACATGCCCAGACGGTCAGGAACCGTGTGTTGCGCCGGGCGCACCGGCCAGCACCGTGGGAACATACTCCAGCAGTTGAAGCCGACCGTCGAATGTCCGGCTGGCAATCATGTCGAGAGCGACATCGGGAATACCGTCGTAGATCGGGTCGGTGCCGGTGCTGCCGGTAATGAAAGGGAAGATGACCACGCGGAAACGGTCCACGAGGCCAGCCTTGAGGAGCGACCGGCACAAGCTGACGCTGCCAAGCGTACGCATCGGGCTGTCGCCTTCCTGCTTCATCTCTCTCACGGCCTCGACCGCGTCACTACTGATCAGCCGGGTATTGGCCCATGGCAACGGGGGCTGCAGCGTCGAGGAGAACACTACCTTGGATGCGTTGGTCAGCTCGATGAACGAGGCCTCTTCGTCGGTTGGGGCCTCGCCCGACTCTGACCCTTCGACACCGGCGGCGAATCCGTACATCAGGCGGTAGGTGTTCGCTCCCATCAAGATCGTGTAGTCCTGCTCAGGTTGCTGATCGAGCCAGCCGAGATACTCGGGCACATGAAGCCCCCAAAACCCGGGCCAGCCTTCCGCGGCGCCGTAACCGTCCAGTGAGGTAATGAAGTCTACTAGCAATTCCTGCATGGCGGTCCCTCCAGCATTATGGTTTCGCCGCTTCTGAATCAGAGGCTGTCAGGAAAATCTGAACTGCGATTCGTCTGATTGCTGTGATTGACTATGATTTGGCCGCTGCTCAATCATAGGCTATCAGCTAAATCACGGTGCTACAGTCCTTTCGCCTTCTTGATTTCGGCAATCAGCGCCGGCAGAACTTCGTGCAGGTCGCCCGCGACGGTGTAGTTGGCCTTGGCCATGATCGGCGCGTCGGGATCGGAGTTTATCGCCAGTATTTGTTTGGAGCCACGCGCGCCGACCATGTGCTGGATGGCGCCGCTAATGCCGCAGGCGATGTAAAGCTCCGGCGCGATGCGCGTGCCGGTTTGCCCGATCTGGTCAGCATGGGGGCGCCAGCCGAGGTTGGTGACGACGCGAGAGCCGCCGACCGCGCCGCCGAGCAGGGCCGCCAGCTCTTCGAGTAGGGTGAAACCCTCGGCGCTACCCACGCCGCGCCCGCCGCCGACGACAACCGGCGCGCTGGCAAGGGAGACGCCCTGCTCGCGGGCGGCAGCCTGCTCGACCAAGCGCACGCGGAAGGCGCGCTCATCGAGCTCCGGTGTGAAACTCTCGATGGCCGGGGATAAGGAAGCGCCCGCTGCAGCGGGTTCGACAGTATGCAGGGCGACGGTCATAAGGGCGGGGCTGCCATCCAGCTCCGCCTCTTCGAGCAGGCTGCCGCCCCAGCGCACTCGAGTCACGCGGTAGGGGCTGCCGCTCTGCACGGCCGTGACGTTGGCCGCCAGCGGCAAGCCGGTGCGGGCGGCGATGTGGGCCAGCAACTCGTTGCCCCGGTCGGTGCCAGCGGCGACGACCGCTTCCGGCTGCAGCTTTTCGACCAGCAGGGCAAGGGCGCAGCCCCAGGCCTCTGGGATGTAGCTACCCAGACGATCGTGGGCAACGAGGGTGACTGTCTGGACGCCGTAGGCGCCGAGGCCAGCGGCGACAGCTTCGTCTCCGCCGACGAGGGCAGCGGCGAGAGGGCTGCCTGTCTGTTGGGCGATTGACTGGGCGATAGCCAGTGCTTCAGGGGCGGCGCTGTCCAGAGCGCCGCGGTCGTGTTCGAGGATGGTCAGGATCATAGGAGCTCCAGCGCGCGCAGGACTTCGACAATTTTGGGCGCGGCTTCAGGGCCGTTGCCCAGGGAAATGGCTTCGGCGTGCTCTTCAGGCGGCAGCGCCAGGCGCAGTTTGCGCAGGCCTGCGCCGTCGCGCTGTGGCGAGAGCTGCTCGATGGTCTTTTTCTTGGCGCGCAGACGGCCGGGTACGGAGGGGTAGCGCGGCAGGTTGATACCTTCCTTGACGGTGAAGGCGGCGGGCAGGGGAAGCTCGTAGACCTCCCAGCCGTTTGGCCCTTCGCGACCGGCGCGGGCTAAACCACCCGCAATCTCCAATGCTTTGACGCCGGTGATGACCGGCCGGTCGAGGGCGTGGGCGACGCGCACGCCGACCTGATAGCCGCCGCTGTCGGCCGACTCGTTGCCGAAGAGCAGGAGGTCGAAGGGCCGGCCGGTCGCTTCCTGCTGGCGAATGGCGGCGGCGATAGCGGCGGCGGTGGCGCGTGGCCCCCACTCCTCGCCGTCTGTCTCCAGGAGGATGGCGCGGTCGATGCCGACGGCAAGGGCGCTACGCAACTGCTCTTCGGCCTCGGCCGGGCCGAGGGTCAGTACCGCCGTTTCGCCGCCGTGGGCTTCGGCGATGCGCACGGCTTCTTCCACGGCGCACTCCTCGTGCGGGCTGACGGTGAAGCCGAGGTTACGGGTCTCAATGTGCTGCGCGTCTGGGGTCAGCGTGATGCGGGCGCCGGTCGCCGGGACGCGTTTGACGCAGACGAGAATGTGCATAGGAATTCCAGCTTTGAGCTCTAAGCCGTAAGCTGTAAGCCAGAGCTTACAGCTTATTGCTTATTGCTTATCGCCTATTGCTTACTGCTTACTGCTTACTGCTTCATCCGCTCGTCGTCCGGGTCGAAGAGCGGCTTGCTGCCGACGCGGGCGACGGTGACGGGGTAGTGCTCGGCCATATACTCGACGAGTAGCTTCTGGCCCTCGACAGCGTATTCAGGCGGCAGATAGGCGAGCAGCAGATGCTTTCCGAGCGAAGGGCCAGCGCCGGCGCTGGTGACGTAGGAACGGCGGCCGTGGGCGTCGATAATCGGCTGCCCGGCAGCAGTAAGGATCGGCTCGCGCCCCTGCATGTAGCGCTTCACGCCGCTGGCCGAAGTGTGGTCGTCCACGGTCAGCGTGCAGAGGATGGCGGCGGGCCCTTCCTCGCGCGCCTTGAGGTAGGCCTCCTTGCCGATGAACTCAGCGCGCTTAAGCTGCGGGCGGGCAAGGCCCGCTTCGACGGGGTTGTAGTCGCCGTCCAGCTCGGCACTCATGAGCCGGTAACCCTTCTCCAGCCGGCCGGTGGTGCCGTAGACGCCGATGCCTACGGGCACGATGCCGAACTCCTGCCCGGCCTCCCAGATTGTGTCCCAGAGCTTCAGCCCGTGTTCGGTGGGCGTGTAGATTTCCCAGCCCAGCTCGCCGACATAGGAGATGCGCATGGCCCACGCCGGGACGCCGCCAATGGTCAGGTTCCGCGCTTCGCCGTAGGGGAAGCCCTCATTGGAGACGTCGTCATGGGTGACTTTCTGCAGCACGTCACGGGCGTGCGGCCCCCACAGGCCAAGCGTCGCCAGCGCCGAAGTCATGTCGGTGAAGGTCACGGAGCCATTCTGCGGCAGGTTATCGAGGAACCACTTTTTGTCGCGCGCGCCGTCGCCGCCGCCGGTGACAATGCGGAAGGCATTTGCGCCGGTGCGCGTAATGGTCAGGTCGGCCTTGAACCCACCGCGCGGGTTAAGCAGCGGCGTGTAGACCAGCCGGCCGACGGGTACGTCCATCTGGTTCACGGTCAGGCACTGCAGGTAGTCGAGCGCGCCGGGGCCGATGACGTCGAAGATGGCAAAGGCGCTCAGGTCCACCATGGCGACGCGCTCGCGCATAGCCAGATGCTCGGCGTTGATGATCGGCGACCACCAGCGGGCGTCCCACTCGTGGTCGCGGGTCTGGATCTGCGCGCCGTAATGATCCAGCAGCTTCGCGTTGGACTCGTACCATTGTGGGCGCTCCCAGCCGGCGGTCTCGAAGAAGACAGCGCCCAGCTCCTTTTCGCGCAGGTAGAACGGGCTGACGCGGGCCTCGCGATTCGAGAGCCACTGCTCGCGCGGGTGGACGATGCCGTACGTTTTGTTGTAGCCCTCTGAGGTGCGGGCGCGAATGTGATGCTCAGTGCGGGCGTAGTCGTAAAAACGGGCGATGTCGGAGGCGTGGATGTCGATTTCGGGCGCGCCGTTAACCATCCACTCGGCGACGGCGCGGGCAAAGCCGGGCGCTTCCTTGATCCAGATCGCAGCGACCGACCAGAGGTTTTTGACCTCTACCGTCTCGCCGACGACAGGATAACCATCGGCGGTGAGCGAAAGCAGGCCGTTGATAGCGTGGCGGATGCCGGCGCGCTCGTCGCCTAAAAGCTCGGGCATCAGCTCCAGCGCCTGCTCAAGCTGCGGCTCGAAGTCGTCCATGGTGATGGGCAGCTCGGTGGGCGAGAGCACAGAATCCTCGATAGAGGGAATGTCGGCAGGCCGCATGAGGATCGGCCGGTGGGCGTAGGAGCCGACCTCCATATCGTTGCCGTTCTGCCGCTCGTACATGAAGGTGTCCATGTCGCGGATGATGGGGTACTCAATCTCGATGTGCGTCTGCTCCTCGAAGAGGCTAATTGGGCCGACGCTGATCATCTGATGAACGGCAGGGGTGAGGGGGATCGTCGCCCCAGCCATCTCCGCCAGCTTCGGGCTCCAGACGCCGGAGCAAATGATGACGTATTCGGCCTGCACATCGCCGCGGTCGGTGCTCACGCCGGTGACACGGCCGTTCTCGGTGAAGATGTCGTAGACCTCCGTGTTGGGGAAGACGGAGAGCGCGCCCTGTTCGACGGCCCATTCGCGCATGAGCGTGCCCGCGCGCAGGGAATCCACGACGCCGACGCTGGGGGTGTAGAAGCCGCCGAGGATGACATTTTTATCCAGGAACGGGACCAGCTCCTGCACCTCGTCGGGCGTAATCAGGCGGGAGTCGATCCCCCATGCTTTGGCCGAAGCGATGCGACGGCGCAGCTCCCCCATACGGGCCTCAGTGCGGGCTACTTCGATGCCGCCACTCTCGGTGAAGACGCCCAGCGCCTTGTACTGGTTCATGCTATCTACCGTGAGCTGGGTCATCTCCTTGGAGTGGTCGAGAGGGAAGATGAAGTTGGAGGCGTGGCCGGTGGAGCCGCCGGGATTGGGCAACGGCCCCTTGTCGATGAGGACCATGTCCTTCCAGCCCTTCCGGGCCAAATGGTAGGCCATCGAATTGCCGACGATGCCGGCGCCGATGATCACGGCGTGCGCTTTTTGGGGAAAATCGCTCATGGGGAACCTCTTTCTCCTTATAGCTTTGAGCTTTAAGCTACAAGCCATAAGCCGTTGGCTTATGACTTGCAGCTAATGGCTAACGGCTAATTGCTCTTTCCTGCGGGCCATATAGTCCTGCAGGGCCTCATCGATGGCCGGGTCAAGCGGCGGAAGCTCGTAGGATTTCAGGAGGGCCTTGTACTTGGCGTTGGCGCGCTTGTAGGCGTCCTGGGCGCCTTCCTGGGCCCACTGCTCGTAGGAGTTGGCGTCGAACAGCTCAGCGCGGTAGAAGGCGGTACGGAAATGGGCCATCGTATGCGCCGTGCCCAGGTGATGGCCGCCGGGCGGCACGGTGCGCTGGGAATCCATCGCCAGCGCCTCTTCGGACGTGTCGATGCCCTTGAGGAAGGTGTGGTACATACCCAGCACCTCGTCGTCGAGCACGAACTTCTCGTAGCCCGCCGTCAGGCCGCCTTCCAGCCAGCCGGCGGCGTGCAGGACGAAGTTGACGCGGGCCAGGATGGTTGGCAACATCACCTGTACCGACTCATAGGCGGCCTGGGCGTCGGCGACCTTGGAGGCGGTGAACATGCCGCCGCTGCGGAAGGGCAGGTTGTAGCGCCGGGCGAGCTGGGCGCTGGCGAAGAGGGCAAGCTGGCTTTCGGGAGAGCCGAAGACGGGCGCGCCGCTCTGCAAGTCCACATTGGTCTGGAAGGAGCCGTAGACGACGGGCGCGCCGGCCTCGCACATCTGGGCGAAGACGATGCCCGCCAGCGCCTCGGCATTCTGCTGAGCCAGGGTGCCGGCAACGGTGACGGGGGCCATGGCCCCAGAAAGGATGAACGGGGTAATAATCGTCGCCTGGCGGGCGCGAGCGTAGGTCTTCAGCGCGCCCAACATGCGGTCGTCGAGGCGGCGCGGGCTGCTGATGTTGATCAGCGAGATGAGGGCCGGTTGCTCGCGGATGGCCTGCGGGCCAAAGACGATCTCGGCCATCGCCACACTGTCGGCGGCATTCTCCGCGGACATGACAGAGCCCATGAACGGCTTGTCGCTGAAGCGGATGTGGCTGTAGACCATATCCAGGTGGCGCGTCTCAACAGGGAGGTCGGTCGGCTCGACGATGGTGCCGCCGGAGTGCTGCAGGTAGGGGCTGAGGTAGGAGAGGCGGACGAAGTTCTGGAAGTCCTTGAGCGTGGCGCTGCGCCGGCCGCGCTCCATATCCATGACAAAAGGCGGGCCGTAGACAGGCGCAAACGTAAGGTGGTTGCCGCCGACGACCACGTTGCGTTCCGGGTTGCGGGCGAGCTGGGTGAAGGTGGCGGGCGCCTTGGCCACATATTCGAGGACAAGGGCCTCGTCAAAGCGGGCCGTCTCGCCCTCAACGTCGGCGCCGTGCTCCTTAAGGATAGAGAGCGACTCGTCGTCGTAGAAGTCGATGCCGATTTCGGAGAGGATCTGCATCGAGGCGCGGTGGATGGTCTCCAGCCCTTCCTCGTCGAGGATTTCGTAAACCGGCAGGTTATGCACGGGTTGGGCGGCAAGCTGCGTTGCGACCTCGGCCTGTGCCACATCCCCACGGCGCCGCCGACCGGTCCTTCTTTCTCTTCCCATGGTATCCTTCCTTTCCCAAGGTCCGTCCTGGAGACGGCCCACCTATACTGGCACGAGCTTTGAGCTGTGATTTATCCGATTGCGCTGGTTACGTGGAGCTTTGTGCCCCGGTGCAAGCAGACACAATCGCGCCGAATTAGCTACAGCTTATCTGACTACGTATAGGCTGGAAGAAGCGAAAAACCAGACGTAATCAGGCGGATCACTGTTCAATACCTTCGGCGACGGCGCCGGTGGCCTGCGGCTGTGCGGGTCGCCCGCCGACCATAGCGGCCTGGATTTCTTCCTGGAAGACGGTAATATGCCGGCGGATCAGGGCCG
This sequence comes from Chloroflexota bacterium, assembly GCA_012515125.1. Classification (GTDB taxonomy): domain Bacteria; phylum Chloroflexota; class Anaerolineae; order Promineifilales; family Promineifilaceae; genus JAAYYY01. Next base: position 5,806 of record JAAYYY010000021.1, on the reverse strand, counting down.
CGGCTCGCTCTTCGTCGCCGGCCCGCAGCGCATCCAGGATGGCCTGATGCTCGAGGACGGTATCGTGCATATCGCTGATGTCGGCAAGCACAAAGTACCAGAGGCGCAGACTGAGTGCGTAGAGAACGTTCAGCGTATCGGACAAGAAGACGTTACCGGCGGCCTCGTACATGATCTCGTGGCAGGCGCCGTCGATGGCAATGAGGGCGTCGTAGTCGGATTGCCCGGGAACCTTCTGCAACGCGGCTTCCATACGCTGCCAGTGGCGCTCGGTGCCACGGCGGGCAGCAAGGCGAGCCGCGAGAGCCTCCATCTCGACGCGTACTTCGTAGAGGTGTTTCAGGTCGGTAATGCCGATATCGGTGACGAACATGCCACGCCGTGGCACAATGGTGACCAGCTTTTCCAGGGATAGCCGCTTGAGCGCTTCGCGGATCGGTGTGCGGCCCAGCTGCAACTCTTCCTGCAGAGCGGCTTCATCGATGACGGCCCCGGGCGGCAGGTTGAGGGTCACGATCTTGTGTTTGATATCACGGTATGCCCGCTGGCTTAGTGAAAGTGGTTGCGACACGTCCGGGTCTCCTGTAGGCCAAGATGGCCGTTAATATATCACCAGTATATCACAGTCGGCGAAGGATGCCAGCAATCGGAGGTGGAAGTTGGAAATCGGGTGGCAGTTGTGGCTGCAGCGGGACGCGGCAGGTCTTTTGAGGAGTTATGAGTAACGAGCGAGAGCGCCTTCTCGACCGTCTGTTCGCAATCGGCGAATCGTTATCGCGACGAGAGTCAGCGTTGGCGTTGATTGGGCTGGGCTCGGTGGGGCTGGAGCTGGAGCGGCTGGATAGCTACTCGGATCTGGACTTCTTCACCATCGTCCGGCCGGGGCACAAAGCCGATTATCTCGACGACCTCTCCTGGCTGGCGGACGTCGCGCCCATCGCCTACTGTTTCCGGAATACACGGGACGGTTACAAGCTGCTCTACGAGGACGGCATCTTCTGCGAGTTTGCCGTGTTTGAAGAGGCCGAGCTGGCGCAAATCCCGTTCGCGCCCGGCCGGGTGGTGTGGCGGGCGCCGGGGGTGCCGGAGACGATTGGCTCGCCGCCAGATACGCGTCGTGAGGCGCCGGAAGAGCCGCCGGCGGAGTGGCTGCTGGGCGAAGCGCTGACCAACCTGTACGTGGGGCTGCTGCGCGAACATCGCGGGGAGCGGCTGACGGCGATGCGCTTCATTCAGGGTCACGCGGCCGACCGCATATTGGCGCTGGTCGAACGGCTGCAGCCGGCTCGCGGCGGGCAGCGAGACCCGTTTACGCCGGAGCGCCGCTTCGAGGCGCGCTATCCCGACATGGCAGCCATACTGCCGGAGATGCTGCAGGGTTACAGTCGCAACCGCGAGTCGGCCAGGGCGGCGCTGGCGTTTCTCGACAGCCATTTTGAGCTTAACGAGGCGATGAAGGCGGCTGTGCTGGCGCTCTGTTGAACGTAGCCTGTCCTGGCGAAGGACCACGGCTGCCGATCTATGGATCCTTCCTCAGCATCACGAGCCCATACCATGCCAGGCCGCGCAGCATGGAAACCCGCTTCAAGAGAAAGTTGTCCACGCCCTGCATGAAAGCGTGCGCTTTCCTGAACATCCCTTCACCGCGCGGCAACAGCCGCAAAACGTAAGCGAGCGGTGAAAGCAGAAAATGAACGCTCATCTCGTAAGTGCCGAACCGCCGCGCAAATTGCTCCAGCTCTACCACGCCCATGGGATGCTCGTCTTCTGTACGCAAGCGCGGCGTGAACCGGCGAAAGAGCCACACCAGCGGGTGGCGATCCATAGGCTCGGCAAACGTGGCGCGACCTTCGTCCGCCATGACGCGATCAAGCTCTTCATAGAAGAGGTCGCCGTCCAAGTGATGCACAATTGCCTTGCCATACACGATGCGAAAAGTTCCTCGCGCAAATGGGAGGGCCTCGGCGTTGGCCTGCACAAAACTGACGCCGGCGTGGTAGCCGTTTTCCAGAACGCGCTGCTGCGCGCGCGATAGTTGCTGGTAGGAAAGGTCGATGCTCACCACGCATGACCCGCGCGCCGCCAGTTCGTACGTCTCTTTTCCCTCTCCACACCCAATATCGAGCACACGCTCGCCGGGCCGGGCGCCCAGATAGGCGATCGCCGGCTTGACCACGGAATCAAAAGCCGGTGGGTCATAAATCAGCTCATCCAGTGGCACGCGACGGTGGGCATCGCGTTCGTGCCACTCTAACTCTCTCTTGATGACGGCACTTCTATCTGACATCTATCTACCTGGCGTGGCTTAGACTGGTCCGTTGCCTCCCGCCCATGCTGTAACCGGGGTGTTGAAGACCGGATCATTATATGATTGCCGGGCAAGGAGGCAAGCTGATACCTGATGGGCTATCCCTTCCCTATCGCCACATCGTGCGGATGCGCCAGGCGGCGATGGCGGCGAAGACGAATGTGTAGAGCAGGAGAATGCCGACCTGCGGAAGCGCGTCTGCGAGGGGAGCGTTGTCGATCATGAGCAGGGTGTAACCTTCCAGGGCATGGGAGTGGGGAGTCAGGCGCGCCAGAGTGCCGAGGACGCCCTCGGATCGATAGAAGGGGGGCCAGGTTGTGATCAGCGCGCCGCCGAGGCCGCCGAGGACAAAGCCGAGCACAAAGCTGATGGAGTCGGCCTGGCGAGCCGTGCGGGCGAGCGAGCCGATCATCAGGCCAAAGGCGCTGACGGTCGTCGCCAGAGCAAGGGTGACGAGAAAGAGGCCCAGCAGCTCGTCGCCGAGGTTCATGCCAAAGATGAGGCGGCCAACGGCGAAGAGGACGAAGACCTGCAGGAAGACGAGGACCATGTAGGCGAGGATGTTGCCGACGATAATCTCCCCACGGGAGACCGGCGCGCTGAGCAGCCGGCGCAGCGTGCCCTGGTCTTTCTCCTGGTGCAGTGTGTAGCCGACGACCCCGGTGACCCAGAAGGCAAAGGCGACGCTCATGCCGGGCATGATCAGGCTGAAGACGTTAAGCTCGCCGACCTCTTTGCCGGCAACGGTCGTGGTTCTGACGGCGATGGGCGGGTTGGCCTGCATAGCCTGGAGCTGAGTCATGATGTCGCCGGTGCTCTGAGCACCGGCAGCCTCCAGGCGGGCGGGGTCGTCCTGCAGCAGGCCGGACTGGGCGAGCAGGGTGCGGACGCCGTACTGGATTTCGCCCTGCACCATGGCGGGGGACACGGCGTAGCTGACCAGGCCGGTGACAATGCTGCCGAACTTGGCCTGCACGGGATCGACGAGGACGCGCACGGTGGCCTGTTCGTAGGTATCGATGCGCTGGCTGAAATCGACGGGAATGAGCACGGCGGCAAGCTTGTTGCCGTTACCGACTTCACGGTCGGCGGTTGCCGCGTCGGCGGTCGTGTCCAGATCCAGAACGGGCATCTCCCGCAGGATTGAGACGACCCGCTCGCCATAGGGGCCGGCATCGTCGTTGACGACATAGACGCCGATATGGATGTCGGGGTCCCCTTCCTCCTCATCAGAAGCAGCGCCTCCCTGGACGCTGCCGAGCAGAGAACCGAAGAGCAAGGGCAGGAGGAAAAGGAGGGCAAGGGAGCCACGATCTTTGGAGCGGACCTGTAGCTCTTTCCAGGCGACGGAGAGGATGGTGTGAAGGCGCATGGTCTGCTCCCTTACTCAAACTTGAAGCGCCAGAGACCAATGGCGACGAAGAGAGCCGTAAAGCCCAGGAGGGCAAGCAGCGCAGGGGCGATGTCGGCGAGGTCACGCCCACGCACAAGCACGTAATAGAAGGCAATGTTGGCCCAGCCATGCGGGGTCAGGCGGCTGAGGCTGGCAAGGAAAGGGCTGAAGAGGAAGATGGGCATCAGCGAGCCGCCGATCAGGGCGGCGACCCAGAGGATAAGGGCAGCAATGCCGCCAATCTGTGCCTGGGTATGGGCCAGGGCAGCGATGAGGACGCCGAGGCCGGTGGAGCAGAGGGCAACGACCAGGACGAGCAGGACGAGGGCCAGGGGCGACTCGCCAAACTGAAAGGCGCCCAGGCCGATGAGGGGGAAGATGAAGCGGGCCGTGGCAAAGATGACGGCGACCTGTACAAGGCTGATCAGCAGCGTGGGCAGCATCTTACCGGCGAGCAGCGTGGCCTTGCTCATGGGGGCGGAGAGCAGGCGACGAAAACTGCCGGTGCGCTTTTCCTGGTAGATGGACTGCGCCGTGGACTGGGCGGTGAGAAAGACAAAGAGCACGGTGACGCCGGGCACGCCAATCTGCACCGAGTCGAAGGAAGCGTCCTCGCGACCCTCGGTCAGACTGCTGGGCGTTTCCTGGCGGACGACGACGAGCGGGCGCGCGGCGGAGGGGGCGAACTGGCTCTCGGCCTGGGCGATGGTCTGCTCCGCCGGAAATGGGGCTTGAGATTCAGGATCGGCCTCCGCCAGCCCGGCCACCTGCTCCAGGCCGGCGACAATCTGGCGCTGCATGGAGAGGCTGCGGGCCACGCCTTCGACGGCGAGGCGCACCGCCTCGTTTTCCTGGATGTCGTCGCTGCTTACGCGCAGGTCAAGGGTCACACGCTCGCCCGCCTCGAGAGCAGCCGTGAAGCCGGCGGGAATGGTCAGCAGGCGGGGAATATCTCCCTCCACCAGGAGCATTTGACTCTCAGTTGGGTCAATCTGATCTATGCGAAAGCCGGCGTTTTCGGCCAGCGCGTCGAGGAGGCGGCCGGCCATCGCCCCACCCTCGTCCAGATTGGCAACAGCAAGCGGCACGGCCTCATCCGCGTTCTCGTCCTCGTTGTAGAAGCCCGAGGTGAGACCGACCAGGATGAAGGTAAAGACAACGGGCAGGACAAATAGCTCCAGCAGGGCGCTGCGATCCTTGACGTAGAGCAGGAGATCTTTCCAGGCGATATTCAGGACGTTCATGGTGCGTTCCTCGCGCCGATCGTTGCGCTGCTGTTGCGCCTATTCTCTGAGCTTCCTGCCGGTCAGGTGTAGAAAGACGCTTTCCAGGTTCGGCTCCAGGGTTTCCACTGAGAGCAGCTCGACGTCCCGGCCGTTGAGGTAGCTGAAGATGTTGACGAGGGCAGCGCGGGTGTCCTCGACCTCAATAGTGACGAGGGGCGTTGGGGATGGCGGCGCGCTCTCGGGCGGCTCTTCGCCGGGTGTGGGAGGCGAGTCGAGCGGGGGCAGGACGACGGCGGCGCGGTTGACGGCCGGCAGCGCGGACAGCTCGCCCAGCAGCGTTTCGTCGGCGCGGGCCAGGCCCAGATTGATGACGCCCTGGCCGAGCATGGCGATCAGGTTCTGGACGGTGTCGAGGGCGACGAGCTTACCCATATCGATAATGCCGACCCGGTCGCAGAGCAGCTCTACTTCTTCCATGTAGTGAGTGGTGTAGATGATGCTCATGCCGCGCTCGCGGTTGAGACGCAGGACGCTGTCGAAGATGTGGTGGCGACTCTGCGGGTCCACGCCGACGGTCGGCTCGTCGAGGAAGAGGAGGCGCGGCTGGTGGACGAGGCCGGCGGCGATGTTGACCCGGCGTTTCATGCCGCCGGAGTAGGTGTCCACTGCCTCGTCGGCGCGATCGGTGAGGGCGACGATGCGCAGCACGTCTTCGACGCGCTCCTTCAGCGCCTGCCCGCGCAGGCCATAGATGCTGCCGAAGAAGTTGAGGTTGGCGCGGGCGCTGAGCGTGGGATAGAGAGCCAGCTCCTGGGGCACGAGGCCGGTGAGCTTTTTGGCCTGGCCCATCTGTGTACGGATGTCGTAGCCGCCGATGGT
>JAAYYY010000206.1 GCA_012515125.1 Chloroflexota bacterium | reverse complement strand
CTACGCTACAGAATGCTCATCCATAAAAAAAAGGCCGGCTCGTGAGAGCCGGCCTTCCAACTTCTAACCTCTGACTTCCAACCCGCCTACCCGTTCAAAAACTCTTCCAGATTCGCCCGGCTGATCCGGTAGGCGTTGCCGATCTTGCGCGCCTTCAGCTCGCCGGCTTCGATGGCGGCCTCCACGTCTTCGCGCGTCACCTTCAGAATCGCGGCGGCCTCTTCAGGCGTCATCACGTCCGGCACGGCGGGCGCGGCCTGCTGGCCCTGTTGCTGCTCGCCCTGCTGCTGTTGCTGTTGTTGTTGCTGCTGCATCGTCTGCTGCATGGCGGACATGCCCATCATGCCGAAGCCGACCTCGCCCAGGCTGCTGCCGCCCGGATTCTCCGCCGCGGCAACCGTCGCGTCGGCCATCTGCCGCTGTGTGTAGCTGGTGCCGTAGCCCATGTTCGTGACCACGTCCAGCGATTTCGGGTGCAGCCCCAGGCGAATGTTGAAGTCCACCAGGACCATGCCGATGCTGTCGAACTCGCTCTGCATCAGCCCGACGAGCAGCTCGTTGAGGTCCTGGGAGAAGGACTGTAGCTGCGCCGGCCCCAGGTTCTTGGCAATCGCCAGCTCGCTCAGCTTGTCCTGCAGCATCACGCCGAGCAGCGGGTCGAGGCGCTCTTTGATCTGCTCCTGGCGCACGCTGTCGCGGAAGGCGTCCATCGCCGTGAGGAAGCGCCAGGGGTCCTTGACCTTGGCGACGTAGGTGCCGTTGCCGACGATGGCGCTGGCTCCCGGCGGGCGGTTCATGTGCTCGACGATAATCGGCTGCGACGTGCCCCACTTCAGGGTCATGTCCGTCGTCTTGACAAAGAAGACGTCGGCGGTGAAGACGTTCTTGCCGCCGAAGATGCCCCGCTCGATGAGGTCGCCGAGGATGGGGATGTTGTTGGTGCTCAGCACGTGGGTGCCGGGGCCAAAGGTCGCCAGCGGCTCGCCCTGGCGGATGAAGACGGCGCTCTCGCCCGGCTGCACGATGAGCGGCGAGCCCAGTCGGATGTCACCCGGCCCACCACGCGGTACTTTCTGTACGATTTCGTCCCGCAGCCACGGTTCGGCTGCTACACGGTCTAATAACTGGGCCATTTGATTCCTCCTCAGGCTGGCTTATTCTCAGGAAACGCCGCGCAAAACTTCCTGCCGTTTGTTGAAGGTCGCGTTGGCGTCCTGCACGGCAGCGTCGAGTATGCGAATCTGGTCGCCAATTGCGCCGTCTTCCCGCACCGCTTCCTGCAGCGCGTTTACTTCGGCTTCAATCGTCTCCGCATAGGTCAGCATCTGCGCGTCAAAGTCGTAGATGCGCGCCAGATCCTGGGCGTCAACCTTGGTCGCGTCAAAGAAGCCGCTGTAACCCTGCGGCGCGTCCTTGATCTTGCCCACCAGCCCCATCAGCCGGCTGTCCGCGCGGCCCAGCGGCTCGGCGTGGTCAATCGCCTTGATGATGTCCCGGCTCAGCTCCTGGTGCACGTTGGCGAGGCGCAGGCGGGTTTCCTCCAGGCGGGCGGAGATGGCGTCGCGCAGCATCTTATCGGCCTGCCGGCGCCGGCTGCGCTCCATGTAGCCGCCGAAGCCCGGCAGCTTAGCCAGCAGGCGGCCCAGCGCCGTCGATTCGCTCTCGATTTTCTCATAGAGGTCGGGCGCGCCTTCCTGTTTGGGCGGCTCGCGGAAGGGATCGCCCAGGGACGGTTCCTCGTTCTTCAACGGATCGCTCAATGAATCATCCATCGGTTTCTCCTTTGGTTCGTCTGGTTCGTCGGCCCGCCGGGCCGGTATCGCTGCCTGTTCTTAGTCGAGGAAATACTCGGTGCCGCAGTAGGGGCAACGAATCACACCTTGCCCGGCCAGCTCCAGCTGGCCTCCGCAGACGGCGCAGGTCGAGCGCTCGCGCAGCTCGCTGGCCTGTTCGGAGTATAACATACCTTCATCCCAATTCACATAGCCGGAGAACAACCCCCGGCCGACCAGGTCGTAGAGCAGGTTCTGCACCTCCTCGCGCGTCGCGTTCATTTCGATGGCGATGTCGCTGACCGGCGCCTGCCCCTGCGTCTTGACGATGTTCAGCAGCTTGCGCTGCTGGGCGGCCCGCTCGGCCACGACCGCCTCCTGCCCGCCCTTATAGAGCATAAAGATGCCCGCCGCCAGCGGGATAATCCACACCACACTGAACAGGGCAAAGCCGAGCACCGCCGCGTCCATCGAGCGGCTGGCGTTCTCGCCCGTAGCCGGCACGAACATGACCGCGGCGATCAGCACCGCTGCTACCAGACCGACGCCGATCAGGATGTACCCGAGATTCCGTCCCATCTTCCCTCCTTAATGAGCGCCCGGCGGCCTAGCGGAAGCCACCACCGCCGCCGCCGCTGCTGCCGCCGCTAAAGCCACCGCTGAAGCCGCCGCCGCCAAAGCTGCTGCCGCTGCTGCTCGACGGTGGCGTGCTCTGCAGCACGGCCTGCGTGCTGTTCAACATGCGCGTCAGGCCGCCGGACATGGCTTCCAGTCCGCCGGTCAGCCCGCCCGACATCCCTTCCAGGCTGGGCAGGCCGCCGCCGCTGCTGCGGCCGCCGGAGCCGCCGCGCCCGACCGTGCCGCCGCCGAATACCGGGCCGCCATAGTAGCCGCCGTAGCCGGGGAAGGGGATATACCAGGGCGGAATGGGCGTGCCCGGCACGGCGCTGAACTTGCGAATCCAGCTCCGCTCCAGCCCGAAGGCGACGGCGTAGGGCAGATAGCGCTCGAAGATCTCCTTCGCTGCCTCCAGGTCAGTGTACTTCTCGATATCCTGCAGGTAGCGCTTGAAGGCCAGCCATTGCGCGGCGGCCACCGAACCCTTCTCCGATTTGGCCGGCATATAGCGGCTGACCACCAGCAGCGCCGCCGCCGTCAGCAGCAGGCCGATGCCCGGGCAGGCCAGCATGCCGATGCCGCCCGCCAGCCCCGGCAGGAAGAAGATACCCGCCACCGCCACCACGCCGACGACCGCCGCCATGCAGCCGTAGCTCTGGCGCACGGCTTCGGGCGACGTTCTGGTATAGCCCTCGCGGACTACCTCGTCGTAGAGCTGCTGCCGTATCTTGGGCAGATTCTGGGCGAACTTGTAGCGCAGGTTGTCGAGGCTGCGCTCCTGCTTGCCCTTAAAGAGCGCGTTCAGCAACGTCCGCTCATACTGGCGCAGGTCGCTCGCCTCCTTATCGGTGCGGCGGAACGTGTAGTCGTCGCCGCCCATGCCGGTCTGCTCCATGATCAGATAGCCGCGCCGGGCCAGGTCGATCAACGTGGACATGATATCGTGGATATGCGCCGTCTCGTCGATGAGCGTGCCCACGACGGCAGGCGGCGTGTCGGCCGGCGGCTCGGCCAGATATTCCGGCACGACGCCGGGATCGGGGTCGCGCCCGCGCAGGTACCAGATCAGCAGCACCAGCAGCGGCCCGCCAATCGCCAGAATCAGCCCGGCGATGAGGGCGATGAGGCCGACCACGTCGGCAATCTGCTCGGCGCGTTGCCACGACGGCGTCTCCACGGCAATCTGCCCGGTGGGGAAGCGCACGCCGACCTCAAAATCCTGCCCGGCCGGGCGTCCCTGCAACAGCTCGAAGGTCACGCGCCGCCCGTCTTCGCTGGTCGAGGTGGTGACGAACTGCGGCTGCTGCCCGCCGAGCAGCGCCGTCGTGCTCTCGGCGCGGATGCCTTCGGGCAGCGTGATGTTGACCCGACCCGCCGCGACGCTGGCGCCCAGCCCGGCGGGCATTGCGTTCCAGAAGACCTGGTCGCCCGACGGCTCGGTACGCACGGCGCCGCGCACGTGGTAGCGAAGGGTATAGCGGTGGCTGCCGAGGGCCGGCTCGAAGAACCAGGTGATCTCCACCTCGCCGCCCCTGTCCACGACGGTGAAGGTGCCCGGCCGCTCGGAGCTATTCTGCTCGTAGATGCGGTCGCCCTCGATGACCTCCACGCCGTCGATGCCGTCGTTGTTGCCGTTGCGGTCCACGGGGATAGAGCGGAAGCCGGCGGTGAACGGCGCGCCGCTGAAGCTCAGCGTCTGGTTCTCGGTGACGATCAGGTCGCCGTTTTCCAGCACTTCGACGTCTACGTCAAAGCGCTCCCAGTAGAACTGCTTGCTCTGGGCCTCGGCCGCCGGCGCCAGCAGCAGCGCCGTCAGGAGAAAAAGAGCCAGGATTGTCAGGAAAAGGGGTTTTTGATGCTTCATAAGGGGTCTTGCTTGTGGTTCGACGTTGTTCATGGCTAACCGGCCTCATTATAAGCGATGCCAGGACAAAAGAGAAACGAACACACCACCATCTGGCCCGTCCCATCGCGCGGGTTGGCAGCCCGCCGCCAGCGCCAGATGTAGCGCGATTTTCCCAAATCGCGCCCACACGCTCCATGTAGAAGAGCGACTTGGAAAAATCGCTCTACAGCATCTCCGAGTGGAGAGGAGTCATTCCATCCACCGGCCGATGATCGCCTCCAGCTCGCCGCGGCGGCGCAGCCTTTCCAGGCTCTCGCCCACCGCTTCCTGTAACGTCTCGTCTTCTATACGGAAGACGATGGCAAAGGGTTCCGGGGCGACCGGCTCGCCCGCCAGCGCCAGCCCCTCGCTCGCCGCCAGGAAGAGGCGCGCGCTGATGGCGTCTACCAGCGCGGCGTCGGCCTCGCCGGCGAGCGCCGCGCCCAGCGCCTCGTCGGCTGTGTTGTAGGGCGCGACCTCCAGCCCGGAGAGCCGCCGCTGCCACTCGGTGCCGGTGACGTGCCCCTCGGCCCCTAGCTCCACGGCAAGCGTGCGCCCGCCCATCTCCTCCAGCCCGCCAATGGCGCTGCCCTCCGGCACGACGAGCACCTGCCCGGCGTCGAAGTAGGGGGAGCTGTAGGCAAAATCGCGCATCATCTCCGGCCGGACGACCAGCGCCGAGATGAGCAGGTCCACCTGCTCCGTCGCCAGCGCGTCGTAAAGCCCGTCGTAGCCAATGCCCCGGAACTCCGCCTCCAGCCCCAGGTCGGCAGCGAGCGCCCGGCCCAGGTCGGCGTCGATGCCCACAAGCGTGTCGCCCTCCAGCGTGGCGAACGGCGGGTAGGTCGGGTCCACGCCGATGCGCAGCACCCCTTCTTCCTGGATGCGCCGCCACGTTTCCCCGCGCGCGCTGTTGCAGGCCGCGAGCAGGAGGAGCACGAGCAGGGCGGCGAGCGCCGGTAGAAGGCGATAGTTCCCAATGATTCGCCGCATGTGAAAATCATAGACTATCATGGCAATCTTGGGAATCAGAGTTCGGCGCTTGAGGAGGTAACTATGGCCCAGGAATCCGGCGGCGTGGGGAATGCCCCTGTCGCCCTGCTGCTCATCGACGTGATCAACGACCTGGAGTGGGACGGCGGCGAGCAGATTCTGCCCCAGGCGCGGGAGATGGCCGAAAAGCTCTCGGCGCTGAAGCAGCGCTGCCGCGAGCACGGCATCCCGGCCATTTACGTCAACGACAACTTCGGCCAGTGGCAGTCCGATTTCCGCCGCCTCGTCGAACACGTCCTGCAGGACGGCGTGCGTGGCGAATACATCGCCCGCCACCTGGCCCCGGCTGACGACGACTACTTCGTGCTCAAGCCGCTCCACTCCGGCTTCTACCAGACGACGCTTTCCACGCTGCTGGACCACCTGGAGACGACGACGCTGATCATCGCCGGGATGGCGACCGACTACTGCGTGCTGTTCACCGGCGCCGACGCCTATATGCGCGGCTTCAAGATTCACGTGCCGCCCGACTGCTGCGCGGCGAACAGGGCCGGCTACCACGAGCAGGCGCTGGCGCTGATGGCGCGCGTGCTCAAGGCCGACCTCACTCCGTCTGACGAGCTGGACCTCGACAGCCTGGCGGAGAGCGACCGGGCCGAGCGCGCTTCAGTCGGCGGCGAAGGCGCGTAGCTCGTCGTAAATCGGCCGGGGCACAAACTCCGGCGAGACCAGCGTGTAGTAGTCCATGTAGCTGCGCGACGGCGCCGGGTAGCGAAACGCCCACAGGGCCAGCACCTCCACGTAGGGCCAGTTTGCTTCGGCGTAGCGGATGGCGTCCAGCGTATAGGCGATGCGCTGTCCGGGCCGCACGGCGCGCGTCCAGCGCGGGTGGTCGTTCCAGCCCGTCTCGGTAATGTATATCTTCGTCTCCGCGTCGCCGTTGGCGACCATGATCTCGCGCAGCAGCTCGACGCGCCGGAAGTTGAGGATCTCCGGCCCCGGCTCGGCCTCCGGCGGGAAGGTCAGCCCGTAGGCGTGGACGGCGAGCCCGTCGAAGTAGGGGGCCGCCCCTGCTGTGTATAGCTGCTCCAGATAGATGAGGTCGTTCGTGCCCCAGGGCGAGCCGGGCGGCTCCAGCGTCGGCGCCAGCGCCCCGCCGAGCACGATCATCTCTGGATTCGCCGCCTTCACCGCCGGGTAGACGACGCGCAGCAGCCCGGCGTAATCGGTCGCCGTCGTCTCGCGGTAGCCCCACTCATAGCTCAGATTCGGCTCGTTGCCGACGACGATGGCCTGGACCCGCCCCCGGTAGCGGGCGGCGAAGGCGGCGGCAAAGGCGGCAAAGTCGTCGTAGCCGCTCTCGTCCAGGTAGTTGAGGGGCGTATCTTTGGGCCGGGCCCACTCCGGCGTCAGGCCGATGCGGGCAATGACCTTCAGCCCCTGCGCCGCCGCGTGCTCCACGACCAGATCGGGGTGCTGCCAGGCGATGCCGCCGTCGCGGGCGTGGTAGTAGGCCCAGGGGAAGAACTCCACAATCCACGGCGCGCCCATCTCGCGGACCATCTGCAGGGTGCGCTGCACCTTCCACGGCTCCACCTCGTCGGTCAGCCGCGTGTGCGCGCCGAGGATCGGGTGGCGCGTCTCTACCACCTGCTGTGGCCCCGGCGTGACGAGCACCGGCGGCGGCTGCAGCCAGGAGATAACGAGGAAGAGTAGAAAGAGCATCCAGCCGGCGCGCCAGTCTGGCGACGCCCGGAAGAGGAGACGGCTCACAAAGCCGCGACGCGCACGCCGTCCGGCGTCTGCTCCGAGAGCGCGGTGTAATGGGCGGTCCACCAGTCGAGATGGGCCATGATGCCCGCCACCCGTTCGGCAAATGGGGCGCCGCGTGGCGGCAGGGGGTCGGGCGGCTCGGCCGGTTCCAGCCCGTGCAGGCGGTGCAGCAGCTCGTGCTGCAGCCGCATGTTGAGCAGCCGGTTCTGGTAATCGTGTACGATCATGTGCAGCGCGTCGTCGCCCGCCGTCGTCACGTAGTCGCCGCCAATCCCCTCGACCAGAAGCTGCGAAGGGGTGCGGGCCGCCGCCTGCAGCACGGCGCGCAACGTCACTCTCAGGTCTTCCAGCGGCGCGATCCCCCAGAGATGGTGGAAGCGGCCCAGGGCGAAAGCGTGCGGCGTTTCATGTTCCTGAATGAGCACGAGCTGCTGCGCCGTCGTCGCTTCGATGGCATTGTGCTGCACAGCCAGCCTTTCGGCGATGGCCGTCCAGTCCAGGTCGATCAGCAGCGCTTCCGAGAGGGGCGGCAGGAGCACGACGACCCGATCTGTGGCGGTGTAGACGCCCTGCAGGTTCGGCGCCGCCGGGTCGGTAATCATGTTCGGCTCGCCCAGACCCAGCGCTGCGCTGATCCGCTCGCGCAGCAGGATCTGGACACGGGCGAAGAGCATCGCCGCCGGCGGCAGCCCGCTGAAGGCGCTTCCTGTGAGCCGGCGGGCCAGGCGGTGCAGCCGCCGGTAGGCCGCCTCGGCGTCGGTGAGCAGTTGCGGCGCCAGCGCAGCCGAGCCGCGCATCGCCTCGTGGGCCAGATGGGCCAGCCGGGCCAGCGGCGAGGCGTCTGCCGGCGGCCAATCCAGCGGCAGGTCGCCCCAGAGGCAGCGGCCTTCTTCGTGCAGCGTCTGGGTCAGGACGGGCGTGAGCCGCAGGTGCCGGGCGACGGCGGAGGCGTGGGCGAGGGCCGGCGGGCGCCGCAGCGTCGCGCCGTGCTCCGCCCATACTGGCAGAAAGGCCGCCCGCAGCGCCAGCAAATCGACATCGTCGGCGATAACCATCAGCAAGTTGACGTCGGAATAGTCCGGCTGGAACGTCGGCTGCTCCCGACTGCCGTAGAGATAGAGACAGCACCGCTCCTCGCCGACCTCCCGGCGCAAAAACTCGACGACGCCCTCGATAGCCCGGTCCATGATGGACAATTATCGCCTACACCGGGCGCGACGCAACAAATCGGAGCGTTTCTGCGGAGCACCCTTCTTGTAGAGCGATTTTTCCAAATCGCTCCCCACCGGGCAGCGGCGCGATTTTCAAAATCGCGCTACATCGTTGCCAGCAAATGCCCAGAACGGCAGGCGGGAGCAAGGATGCTGCCTGCCAGCATGGCAGGCGCGATCCGGGGGAGGCAATCCCCCATCCCCGATTCTTCCTGTATAATGGTCTCCACAACCCGGCCCTGCAGGAGAAGGTATGCGTGTTTTCGTCACCGGCGCTACGGGCTTTGCCGGCGCCCATCTGGT
>JAAYYY010000020.1 GCA_012515125.1 Chloroflexota bacterium | reverse complement strand
TGCAGGCCAGCCGCCCGCGGCCCTGGACGGAGGCGCGGCACGCTGTCGATCAGCCCGCGCGTATAGGGGTGCAGCGGCTGGTCAAAGAGCGCGCGCGCAGGCGCCTCCTCGACCAGCTCGCCGGCATAGAGCACGGCGACCCGGTCGCAGAGCTGGGAGACCACGCCCAGATTGTGGGTCACGTACAGCGTGGCGGTATCGCGCTGGCGGATGAGGTCGCGGAAAAGATCGAGGATGGCGGCCTGAGTCGTCACGTCCAGCGCCGTGGTCGGCTCGTCCAGCACGAGCAGAGCCGGCTCCGTGCTCAGGGCCATGGCGATCATGATGCGCTGCTGCATGCCGCCGCTGAGCTGGTGGGGGAAGCTCGCCGCCGCACGCGCCGGATCGGGCAGCCCGACCATTTCCAGCAGCGAGAGCGCCCGCCGTTCCGACTCGTCGCGGCTCAGATTCAGATGCAGGCGCAATCCCTCTGCAATCTGCTCGCCGGCGCGCATGGACGGGTTGAGCGCCGACAGCGGATCTTGCGGCACGAGGGCGAGGTCGTTGCCCCAGACGGCGCGCATTTTTTCGGCGTCAAGGGCCAGTAGATCCCTGCCCTGAAAGACAATTGCGCCCCGAATGACGCGCGCCTGCGGCAGATAGCGCATCACCGAAAGGGCAATCGTGGACTTGCCCGATCCGCTCTCGCCGACCAAGCCGACCGTCTCGCCGGGGGCAAAGCGCAGAGAGAAGTCGCGCACGGCCGGCAGCCACTGCTCGCCCTGGCGATAGGCTACGGTCAGATCGGCAATCTCCAGGACCGGCTCTGTTGTCACGCTAGCGCTCCTGTCCCTGCAGCAGCCGGCGCAGTCCGTCGGCCAGGAGGTTTACGCCAATAACCAGAAGGGCAATCGCCCCGGCCGGAAAGTAGAGCGCCCAAGGCGTCTGCTGGACGTTCTGGCGCGCTTCGCTGACCATGAGGCCCCAGTCGGGGCTGGGCGGCTGCACGCCGACCCCCAGAAAACCTAGCGAGGCGACGAGGAAGATGGCGTAGGAGAAGCGCAGGGCGCCTTCCACGGCGAGCGCGGGCAGCACGGACGGCAGGATCTCGCGGAAGAGGATAGACGGCAGCCGCTCGCCCTGAGTGCGCGCTGCTTCGACGAAGCCGAGGTTCTTCACGCCGAGCACTACGCTGCGCACAACACGGGCAACGATGGGTGTGTAGACAATCAGGATGACGAGCAGGACGCTGTTCCGCGACGGGCCAATCGTGCCCAACAGCAGCAGGGCCAGCAGCAGCGCCGGTATCGCCAGCAGGCTGTCGAAGAAGCGCATGATGATCTCGTCCACCCAGCCGCCGGCATAGCCGCTGAACAGCCCGATGGTGGTGCCACTGATCACCGCCAGCAGCGTGCCCGCCCCCGCCAGCGCAAAGATGTCCCGCGTGCCCAGCAGCACCCGGCTGAAGACGTCGCGGCCCAGCCGGTCCGTACCGAAGAGATGCCTGGCAGACGGCGGCTGGCGGGCGTCGGCGAAGATCTGCTCGTTGGCCCCATAGGGCGCGACCAGCGGGCCGATCAGGGCCAGCAGCAGAAAGCCGGCGACGACGACCAGACCAAAGGCCGCAGCCGGGCGGCGGGCTAGCTGGCGAAGAGCTAGCCGGACCGGCCGCCCGGCCGTGCCGCCGGTCCGGGTTGGGAGCGAAGGAGCGACCACGCGAGATAAGCCTGGAGGCTGTCCTACTCGCCCGGTGCGACGTTGCGGAGGTCGGTGCGCCCAGCGAAGGCCTTCAGCTCGAAGTTCTCAAAGCTGCTATCCACGGCGGCGAACTGCGCGAAGTAGTAGGGGACGATGTACGGGCCCTCGGCGGCGAGAAATTGCTGGATCTCAGCGTAAGCCTCTATCCGCTCGTCTTCGTTGAGTGTCGTACCGGCCGTATTGATTAACGCATCGACCTCGTCGTTACAGAAGTGGGCCTCGTTCCACTCCGCGCCGCAAGCGATCATCGTGTCGAGGTAGAACTGCGGATAGGGGCGCGATCCCCAACCGGTAATGCCCAGATCTACCTCCAGCCAGCCTTCGTCGCCATAATAGACGCTCTCCGGCTCGACGCTGATCTCGACGTTGATCCCCGCTTCCTGCCACTGCGCCTGTAGCACCGTCGCCAGGTCGGGGCGATTGCCGGTATCGGGCACGTGCAGAACGAGGTCAAGCCCATCTTCGTAGCCGGCCTCGGCGAGCAGCCGCCGCGCCTCGGCGACGTCGCGCGCCGGGGGCACGACGCTGGCGTCGTGATAGGTCTCGTAAAGCGGGCCAATGGGCGAGTCATTGCCAACCGCGCCGTAACCCTGCTGCACCAGCTCAAAAATCGCCTCGCGGTCGGTCGCCAGCTTGAGAGCCTGCACGACGAGCGGATTGTCGCCCGGCGCGCGGTCCACGCGCAGCCGGATCAGGTCAAAGCCGTTGGTTGGGATGGAGATGGTCGTAATCGCCGGGTCTCCCTGCAGGCTTTCGAAGAGGCTGGTGGACATACGCATGGCCAGATCGATCTGCCCGCTGCGCAGGGCATCGACGGCAGCGGTGTCGTCGTTGAAGAAGATGATTTCCAGGGCGCCGAGGCGAGGCATTCCCTCCAGAAAATAGTCCTCGTTGGCGACCATCTCGATACGGTCTTCCGGGCTGTAGTTGCTGACCCGGAAGGGCCCGGTGCCGTTGAAGTCGGTCGCCTCTTCGGTGCCGTTCTTGACGACGAGCGCGTGGTTATCGCTCAGGTCGTAGAGAAAGAAGGGGTTGGCCTCCGCCAGGGTGAAGGTGACTTCCAGATCGCCGGTAGCTTCGATGCTTTCGATGTTGCTGTAGAGTGGAGCCGTCGGCAGTCCCTGCTCCGGGTCGCGCAGCCGGTTGAAGGTCCAGACGACGTCTTCGGCGGTGAAGGGGTCTCCATCGTGCCAGGTGACGCCTTCCTCCAGGAAGAAGGTATAGGTCAGCCCGTCGTCGCTGCGCTCCCAGTGGTAGGCGAGCCTCGGCGCAGGATTAGAAGCGGCGTCGATGTCTACCAGATAGTCGTAGACGTGGTTGGCGACGAGCACCTCGCTATCGCTACTGATCAGCGCCGGATCGATCTGCACGATGGGCTGCATGGCGACGCGGAAGACGGCCGGCGCCGGCTCTGCTTCTTCTACGGTCTCTGTTGTGCTCTCAGTGGGAACAGTGCCCTCCGCAGTTGCTTCAGGGGTCGCGCTGGCTGTGTTGCCGCCCACCCCGCCATCGCCACAGCCGGCGATGACCAGAACGAGCAGGAACAGGACGACTGCTAGACGCTTGTTGTGCAGGCGAAAATTCGTGCCGGCGAGTTGCATTTCTTCCTCCTTCACCTATGGTCCAGTCCTGACAAGGCAATTCAGGACTTATAGAAGCGGGCGACAGCTTGACACATCACTGGACGACGATGCTGGCTGCATTATAAGAGAAAGCGGGGAAAACGCTACGAGATCACCGGTTCTCCTTATCCACTCTCTCCACAGAATAATCCACAAGCCTACCCGTTATCCAGGAAGCGGGCGACAATTGTGGCTAACTCTGCCGGCCGTTCCATAGGAACGAGGTGCCCGGTGTCCGCTATTTCGACAAATTGCGCCTCCGGCTGCAGCTCCTGCCAGAGCCGCCAGGCCTCCCTCGACAGGGTATTGCTATCCTCAGCTCGTACGGCCAGCGTTGGATGGCGAATCTGCGGAACGAGGTCCCATACGTCGAGGGGCGGCATGCCGTAGAAGCGCGCCTCCCATTCCCGGCTGAAGCGCAGGTGAACGCCGTGCTCGTTCTCGACCAGTCCGTGTTCAACATAGTCGCGCAGCGCGGCATCCGAAAAGCGCCGGAAGACCTCCTTCTTGCGTAGATGAGCAAAGGCTGCTTCGCCGCTCGGCCACTGGTAGCGCCGCTTGCGGGCGATCTGTACGAGGGGTGTCTCAAACGCCTGCTCGGGGTACGCTGCGGCCATGGCCAGAATCTGCGGCGCCAGAAAGACCGGATCGACAAGCACGAGCCGGCGGAAGAGGCCAGGCCGACGGATGGCCGCGACCATCGTGATGACCGCCCCAAGCGAGTGGCCCACGCCGATGATCTCCCCGGCGCCACGAGCCTCCAGGAAGTCTACGAGATCGTCGGCCAGAGGATGCCAGCTATGGAGATCCTCGGGCTGCTCGCCGGGCCAGAGCGGGCGCTGGTCCATAGCGAGGACGTGGTAGCCGGCTGAGAGTTCGGCCAAAAACTGGCGATAGACGCCGGGCGGATAGGCGTTGGCGTGGGCGAAGTGCAGGAGCGGGCCCTCGCCCATCTCCAGGTAGGTAACCGGTTTCATCTATGTAATTATCTCACAGCCTCAGGCACGGACGTAACGCGGGTAGGTCGAGCGGGCAGCCGCGACGCGCGCCAGATCGATTTCCACGCTGATAAAGGGGCGGGCGGGGGTCGTCAGCCCCAGCACTTCCCCATCAGGATCGACGACCCAGCCCTGCCCGCCGAGGCGGGCGGGGTCGCTGCCGTCGCGGTAATGGTTGGAAGAGAGACCATAGGCGCCGGCAAGGACCGCGGCAACCCGCCCGCCAGCCAGCCATTTATCCACGGTTCGCAGCTCGGTCGCTCGCGGCGTCAGGAGCAGAGCGGCGCCGGCCTCGCCGTAAGCCCGCGCCTTCTCCATGAACCACATTTCCGTACAGATCAGGAATCCGGCGAGCGCGTCGCCCTCTCCATCCTGGCCCAGAGGGGCCGGCTCGAAGCGATCCTCGCCGCGCTCATACCAGCTTGCCTCCCAGAAGCCCGGCTCGTCGGGCAGGTAGACTTTGTGATGGACCGGCGTGTAGCCGCCGGCAGCGGACCAGAGGAAGCCTTCGTTGTAGCGACGCCCATCGCGCGTGACCGGCCGGGAACCGGCGACCACCGCCGGAGCCAGCTCGCCCAGCCGTGCCATCCAGCTCTCGTGCGCTTCTTCCATCGCTCGCCACGTCACCTCGTCAAAACGATGCGCGGCAAAGGGCCAGGGGTAGAAAGGCATCTCTGGCAGCAGCACAAGGTCGCTATGATTGGCCCGCACGTGGGTCACGAGGGCCGACCAGTTCTCGACCGGCCTCTCAGCCTGTTCGACGCGAAGCTGGCAGACGGTCACAATCATGGGTTTTCCTCCAGCAGGATGGATAGGAGCCGGGCTGTGACCCGGCGCGTATCCGGCCCAATTTCGCCGGGCGGGCCGACGCAGGCCGGGCAGCCGTCGCGACAGCGACAGCCCCGCACCAGCTCCAGCGCCGCCTCCAGCAGCTCCCGGTGCAGCTCAAACAGGCGCTGGCTGAAGCCGACGCCCGCCGGCACCCGCTCATAGACCAGCACCGTCGGCGCGCGGGTCAGCGGGTTGCGGCTCTCGGCCAGCACTTCGATGTCGCCGGGATCGCACATCAGGAAGATAGGGGCCAGGTTGCGCAACACGTAGGCCAGGCCACCAAGCGCCGAGCGGGTGCGCTGCCCTTCCTCGGCCTGGCGGTGACAGGACGGGCAGAGGGTGATGAGATTGCTCAGCCGGTTGGCCTGCAAGTAGCTGTCGTTGCTGCCGGGCACGTAACCGAACTCGCGGAACGGGCGGATGTGGTGGACGTGCAGCCCCTGTCCTGGGCGAGCCTCAGCGCCGCAGGTACGGCAGCGGTGGCCGTCGCGCGCCAGCGCCTCCTGGCGCTGTTTTTCCCAGTTAGGCCCGTAGTCGTTGGGCTGCAGCAGGATCCCTTCATCTTGCAGGCGGGCTGTGAGCTGTTCGCCAAAGACGAGCCAGTAGCCTGTCGTGTCCAGCTCGACCTCCGGCAGGTCGATCTCTCCGTACCCAAGCGTTTCGTGGCTGTATTGCTTGATCTTCCGGTAGCCGCTCGCCTTGCTGATCACCGGAACGTCGCCGAAGGCGCGCAGCACGTCGCCCTCCGCCTGTTCAGCTTCCGGCGCCAGCTTGCGTACCGTGCTGCCGACGGCAGCGCGGGTGTAGTAGTCCACCTCGACGGGGCGCACCAGCGCCAGCCGGTTATCCCAGTCGAGCTGCTCGACCAGATAGGTGCGCGCCTGGTGCATATAGACGGCCCCCTCATAGGCGAGGAAGGGCACGCTTTCCAGGTCAAGCTCGCCGATGACCGCAGGGCCATTCTCCCCGATCTCCTGGATGACCACGGTATCGCTGCCGCTGGTACGCAGCGAGATGTCCGTCGCCGGGGTGCCTTCGCCCAGCCAGTGGTATTGCTGCCGTGTGTGGTGGATCTTACCTTCACGCGCCAGCAGCTCCAGCAGGTCGTCAGCCGGGCCGGAGGCGCCGAACGGCTCCCCTTCCCTGAACGGCAGCTCGAATGCGGCGCACAGGATGTGGCGGGCCAGAATCCGCGGGTTGTCGGGGTTGAGCAGGGCGTGCTCTGGAGACCGGCCGAAGAGAAAGCGGGGATGCTGGCAGATGTACTGGTCGATGGGGTTGCTGCTGGCGACGAGAATGACGGCCGAGAGGTCGTTGCGCCGGCCGGCCCGGCCCGCCTGCTGCCAGGTGGAGGCAATCGAGCCGGGATAGCCGGTCAGGACGGCGGCGCTGAGCTGCCCAATATCGACGCCCAGCTCCAGCGCGTTGGTCGCCACCACGCCACGGATATTGCCCCCTCGCAGGCCGCGCTCGATGGCACGCCGCTCCAGCGGCAGATAGCCGCCGCGATAGCCGGCAATCGTCTCCGGATCGCGCCCCCGAAAGCTCATCTCGTCACGGAGATAGGTCAGCAACAGCTCTACCGTCTGGCGGGCGCGGGCAAAGACGACGGTCTGGATATCGTCGGCCAGAAACACCGCCGCCGCATCTTTGGCCATGAGCACGCTGCTGCGACGCAGGCCCAGCTCCTCGTCGATCAGCGGCGGGTTGTAGAGGATGAAATGCTTCTCCCCACGCGGCGCGCCGTTCGCGCCCTCGTCAACCAGCGTGAAGGGCTGCTCGACAAGCCGTTCCGCGTGTTCCCGGGGGTTGGCGATCGTTGCAGAGCTGCAGATGAACAGGGGATCGCTGCCGTAGAAGTGGCAGAGGCGGCGCAGGCGGCGGAGAACGTTGGCCACGTGGCTGCCAAAGACGCCGCGGTAGGTGTGGATCTCGTCCACCACGACCACGCGCAGGTTGCTGAATAGCTGCCGCCAGCTCGTGTGGTAGGGCAGGATGCCGGCGTGCAGCATGTCGGGATTGGTGACCAGGATACCCGACGCCGAACGGACCTGCCGCCGCTGGCTGCGCGGCGTGTCCCCGTCGTAGCTGTGCACCGGCACGGCGAGAGCGCCGGCGTTGATCAGGGCCGTCGCTTCCGCGACCTGGTCGTGGGCGAGCGCCTTTGTGGGAAAGATATAGAGCGCCTGGGCCTGAGGCTCGGCGAGCAGCATCTCCAAAACCGGCACGTTATAGGCCAGAGTCTTGCCTGAAGCCGTGCCGGTGGCAATGACGACGTTTTCGCCATTCAGCGCCGCGTCGATCGCCGCCGCCTGGTGGCTGTAGAAGGAGGTAATCCCGTGGCGCTCCAGCGCGTCCAGTAGCCGGGGTGAAAGAGATGCCGCCGGCGTGGAGAGCGCAGCCGGGCGCGGTGGGATACGCTCCCAGGCCATAACCTGGGATACGAAGTCGCGGTTCAGGCGTAATTTCTCGAGGACAGCAGGTAAGCTCATGCGCAATTGTTCTCTGGATTAGCTGGCGCCGATTATAGTTGAACCAGACCAATTCGGCAGAAAACCACAAGCCCTATTAAGCAGCCTATCTTCTTTTCCACTTTTTATTCCACCCAATCGAATTATCTTTCTTTTTCTTTCCGTAATATTAGTAGGACTGTTGATATGTGCACAAAAGTGGGGAATAGGGCCAGAATCGCCCAGATATGGGAGTCATGGATGCCGGTACGCCGTATGTTGTGAACCATGTTGGCCCGGTAGTAGCCAGAATTGTGGATAGGTGAGTGGATGCCCAGTGCATAGATTATGACAAGTAGTCGGTGGATTATGTAAGCTTGTCGCCGCAGCCCGTATATATAGTCGGCCGGCCTCTATTTGTCCTGCATATGGGATCCATATGTGGGGGTGCTTCATGAGCGTTATCCACCAAAAGATCCCGTTTTCCACAATTTGGTGAGGGTTATCCACAGCTATCTTGACAAAGTTCTGGTTTATTTACTATCATGCCAACTGTCACATTACCAGAAAATGCCCGCAAACCTGCTGTGACCAGCACGGGAGGCAACATCATGAGCATAATCAAAGTATCCGCCCGTTCTCGTACCGCGTCCGTTGCTGGCGCTATCGCCGGTGTCATGCGGGAAGCAGGTCGAGCGGAAGTCCAGGCCATCGGCGCTGGCGCTGTCAATCAGGCTGTCAAAGCCATCATCATCGCCGGGGGGTATCTCGCCGAGGAAGGCACTTTTATTACCTGCCTGCCCTCTTTTGTCGAGGTAGCGATTGACGACCAGGAGCGCACAGCCATCCGGTTCCTCATTGAGTCGCGCGACAATATGAGCGAAGTCAGCGCCGACGACTATCGCGGAGCCCTCTGGAGCGAATAAGGAGCCAGACGAACCACGACGACCGCCCGGAGAGGTAAGGAAAGCTCCTTACCTCTCCTTTTTGCTGCCGTCTGGGCGATTTGTTTGCCGGCCGGGATGTGCATAAGATTGTGACGCGCTTGCTCGTATGCGCGCAGAGAGACACCGAGGGATAGATATGGACTGTCCTAAATGCGGTGGCCGGCTACTCTCCCGGGAAATTGGCGGCGCCATCGTAGACCAGTGTGAAAACTGCCACGGCATCTGGCTGGAACTGGGCGAGCTGCCGGCGATCATTGCCTTTCACCGCCAGCAGAGCAAACCGGACGTTGGGCCGGAAGGCGAGACGGTACCGGTCTACGATGCCATCAGCGCACCCTGCCCGCGTTGCGGCGGTGAGGGTAACATGAC
>JAAYYY010000205.1 GCA_012515125.1 Chloroflexota bacterium | reverse complement strand
TCAGCAATACGTCCGGCGCCGTGTGCACGGCGACGGCAAAGCCCAGGCGCATCTGCATGCCGCTGCTGTACGTGCGCAGCGGACTGTCGATGAACTCCTCCAGCTCGGCGAAGGCGACGATTTCGTCGAACCGCCGTCTCACCTGTTGCCGTGTCAGGCCTGAGATAACGCTGCTGATCATCACGTTTTCACGTCCGGTCAGGTCTGGATGAAAACCGATGCCAAGGTCGAGCAGTGACCCGACCCGACCGCGCACCTCTAGATGGCCCTCATCCGGGCTGCCTATCCCGCCGACGAGGCGCAGCAGAGTCGATTTGCCGGCCCCGTTAGGGCCGATCACGCCGATCACACGGCCCGGCAGGACCTCTAAATCGACGTGGCGCAGGGCCCAGAACGCTGCCTGCGAGCTTAAGCCGCGCATTCCCTTGATCACTGATTCCTGCAGGGTGCGCGGCCGGTTCGCATCATACCGCCTGTATAGCTTTCCCAGATCGTGTACTGCTATCGCCGCTTTCATATCTGTTCCACAAAACGGAAACTGGTGCGGCTGAACAGGCGGTAACCGGCGCCCAGCAGGAGGATTGACAGCAGGCCCAACAGCAGAAGCGAGCCTACGTCGGGTAGGATTCCCCGCACGAGAATGTCGCGATACGCTTCGACGAGAATGTACATGGGATTCAGACGGTAAAAGGGATGGAAACGGGCAGGAACCGTACTGAGATCATAAAAAATAGGCGTCAGGAAAAAGCCGAGCATCAAAGCGATACCCAGCAGGTATTGTGTGTCCCGGAAGAAGACCTGCAGGGTGGCGACCAGGAAGGCCAGGCTCAAAGAAAGAACAAACTGGATCAAGACGACGACCGGCAACAATGCGGCGACGGCATTGAAAGATATGCCGCTGGCAAGCAGGAAGACGACGACAATAGGCAGCGCCAGCAAATAGTGCACGAGGTGGCTGGTTACGGTCACCACCGGCAGCACAGCCACCGGAAAACCGGGATAGCCGATTAGGGCGCCATTCTCGACGATTGCGCCAGTAGCCTGTTGTAGAGAGCCTTGAAACCAGGACCAGGCGAGGATGCCGATAAAAAGAAACGCCGTATAGTTCGGTATATCCAGCGGCAGTACGAAACGGAATACAAAGCCGAACACGGCTAACTGTGCCAGGGGATTGAGTAACGACCAGGCGATCCCCATTACCGACCGCTTGTAACGCAGCTTCATATCCCGCATCACCATGATCGCCAGCAGGTCGTACAAATAGACCAGGGAAGGGGAGTTATTGGCGATGGGCCGGGCTGCCGGCTGCCGCCTGTCTGGCGACGCCGCTGGTGAGTACGGCCCGGGTGCTTGCCCGTTGCTCGCCTCGGCAACGTCTGCCGGCGCGTGCGCTGTCTCCGTCGCAGGAATCCACACTTCCGCCGCAACAGGACGCAGACGTTCGTGAGCGCGGTTTACAAAACAAAGCTGTCCATAATGGTCGCCGGCCAGGCTGGATCGGTATTCACTTTCTGCGAGCAAAGGCTGCCACGGCAAGGCACTCTCGTACTCCAGGGTGAACCGCGGCTGCAACAGCTCCTTGATCCGCTCGCGCTCCTCGTCAAAATGATATTGCAGGATGATGAGCGAAACCGGCTCCAGATCCATCGCCTCCAGGATAGCTGCTTCGGCGCCCTCGGTGTCAATCTTGACAATGTCTGCCAGTGGCAGATTGGCAGGATGTATCACAGGTACCTCGAACATTCCCTGCTCCGGCAAGGAATTGAAGATACGCTGCAAGACATCCACAACACCTGCTTCCCCATCCCCAGCGAAGCGACTATAGAACGGCAACGTTTCTTGCCGGCTCGGGTAGACGGCAGCACGCACACAGCGTACGTCAGGCAATTGCAGGGTATTTCGCTGCAAGCTGGCAAAAGTCTGCGGGTGCGGCTCATAAGCGAATATCCGGCTGCCGGGCCAGCGCATGTTGGCCCACAGCGTGAAGGCGCCTACGTGTGCTCCGATGTCGAGGATCGTTGCGCCGGCGCCCGAATAAGGCGCGTCATAGGAGCCGCCAAGGACTTCGGCAACAGCCTCCACCATTGACAAGGGCAGCTCCAGCGTGACCGGCACGCTTGCCCTGAAAACGGTGGGCGTCATAACCTCATCGGCGTTCGTCACCGCAGCGTTTGTTGCGCGCTCTTGCACGGCGGTCAGGACTATTCCCCCTCCAGCTTCAGAACAAAGTCGGCGAAATCCTCGTCGCCGCGGATTTCGATGCGCGGCAGCGCCAGCAGAGAATCCCACAGGCCGGCGCGCCGCCCCTGGCACGTAAGGCCGAAGGTATAGCCGCAGGCGCCGACCAGGTGATGTACAAGGCCATTGGAGCTGCCGTAAGGATAGGCTAAGGCAGGCGTCGATTCACCAAGCTTCTGTTTGAGGATGATTCGCGAGCGTATTGCCTCCCGAACGACCTGGCTCGGCGATATCCCAGTCAAACGCCGATGTGTGGCGCTATGGGAACCTATCTCTAACCCTTCCGTACGCAGTCGCCGCAAGTCCTCCCAGGACAGGAGCGGCAGCGGTTCATCGAGGAACCGATCCCAACGGTTTCGTCCACCCGTCTCTTCGGCAACCACAAACAATGTCGCCGGAAAACCATGACGTTGCAGAAGAGGCCAGGCATGTTCCTTGAAGTCTGTGTAGGCATCGTCAAACGTAATGAGCACGGCCCTTCCCGGCAACGGGCGATGCTCGGCCATAGCCATTTGCCACGTTTGCAGATTGATTCCGTAGAAACCCGCATCGCGCAAATACTGCATCTGCTTATCAAACGCTTCAGGCGTCACCGTATAACGGCGATAGCCGGCGGGCGACTGTGGCGAAATGCGATGGTACATCAGGATTGGTAACCATGCTGTTTCAGCCTGCGGCTGGTCGTGCGTGTGCGCAAACGCGCCGTTCCAACGAATCGTGTCTACCACCGGACCATCGGGCAGCGCGACTACCTCGTCATATTCGATCAGCTGAACGCGCTGGGGCAAAACCCTGCGCAGTCCGCTGCTTCGCCGAAAAAGCTGTACCTTGTATAGCGGTGTACGTACTTCTCGGACGAGCTGCAGATCCTTGAGCGCGGCAAATGTCTCGCCAATCGTCCGGGCGCCAAATGGGAGACCCCAGTCAAATCCGGTTTGATCTGCATCGTCGCTAACCAGATTGGCATGCGCCATCAGAAGATAGCCGCCACGGGCCAGGCCGGCAGCCAGTTTTTCTGCAACCTGCTCTAGTTGCTCGATGCCACCAACGTAGTACAAAAGCTCGCTACAGACGATTAGGTCAAACCGCCCCGGCAGCCCATCCTTGACGATGTCCAGCTGCCCAAACTCAATGTTGTCCAGCCCAGAGCAGCGCGCCGCGGCCCGCTCCAGCGCTAGTTCCGATATATCTGCAGCGAGCAGTGTCCCAACCCGCGGCGCAAGCCTTTCGGTGAAATGCCCCTCAGCACATCCCACTTCTAGAGCACGCCGAATAGGACCGGGAGGCAATAGCTGTAAGGTCTGCTCATACTTGATGCGTTCGTAATCGCTATGCTCATATATCCACGGATCTGAACGGCCGGCAAAGATGCGCTCAAAATGGCTTCGTCCATAAGGCCGTGCCTGTAAGGACGATCCGGATTCGAGAAGTGCGGCGCGGTCGGGGGTCGGGCCGGCCGCATGGGTCACCGGCGAACAAAGATCCGGCGCGTAAAAAATACGTCGTGGCGGCTCATCTGGGGAGCCGCTCGTCGCCACGGGTTGTGCAAACAACTCACTTGCTGCAATCAGCTCCCCATACGCATTGGCCGGCAGCGCGGCGCGGCGCGCCTGCGGCGTATCGATAGCCTGCGGCGACAGACGTCCGAGCCCCAGCGTTGAAAGGCCCGTCCTCCTCTCGGCCTCTGCCACCGGGGAATCTGGCGCCTGTTTGTTCTTGCCCGCAATCTGCGTCAGTCGCTCGCGCAACGAGCCTGCCGCAGCAAGAGGAGATCCCAGGATTGCTTCGCGAACGGCCGCGCGGCACAGCTCGAAGCCCGTTGCCCGGGTGATCGCAGCGCGTAATTTTTGCGGTCCGATGGCGCCGTTTTCCGGTGCGAGCTGCACGAGGCCGATGGGCGCGCCGCCGACCGTGACGACAATCTCGACATGTGGCGCGTTGCTGAGAAGGGTGGGTAATGGCTCGCTGATTTCGAGGGTCATTCCATTTCGGCCTGGAATGGAATCGCCGCCGCTCGCCTGCAGCCCTTGTGGATCGTAGAATCGTTCCAGAGACCAATCAGGATAACCCCATACCTCCTGCAAGAACAGCGTCCACCCTGCCTGCTGAAATAGTGGCTCAGTCCAATCTTCTCCGGCAGCCAGATCTTGCAGCAAACAGAGCTGCCCGCGCCAGATTGAAAGGCGGCCGTTGTCGACGCTCGCTTCTAACCGCGGGTACAGAGTTTCACGGAAATATCGCTCAAGGATCTGCCAGGCAAATTCCGAAGCGATCGCATCCCTCATGACGTAGGCGCTGAGCAGGCCGTCGAAAACGGGGAGTTCCACGGCGCCCAGCCGCTCATCGCCGATATAGACCTCGCAAATCGCCCGTTCCGCTTCTGCAGGAACCTCGATATCCCGCAGGGGCCTCTCAGCATTGACGGAGAGCGCCATTGTCTTGCCGACGACGGCCGGACGGTCCCCAACGAGTTGCATCAGGATCCTCTGTTCGAGCAGACGGCTCACCTCGCCGCAGAAGCCGGCGATAAGCGTTTGCTTTTCTACGGCTTGCAAGAACCGGTCAATGACCTCCTGCCGTTCAGCCAGAAAGGCCGGCCAGTCATCTATCTTTGCTCCCACGGCCAATGGAAGCGCCCAAAACAGATTAGCTACAACTCTGGAACAATCCAACTCCTGGCAACGACACTCGCTTAGCTGGGACAATAACGAGCTTGCTTCCTCGCCCCTGCCCAGTTCCAGACCCGCACACCACATCATGAAATAATAACGTTGTGGCGTGAGGTCGACGCCAGACAAACCGGCTTGATACCTGGGATCGGGGTTCGGTACGCGCGGATCAGTCGTGGAAGCCAGTGCAAGCACGCGCAGGCCGTCTCGCAACAGTTGTTGCCCGTTGAGCGAGGCCGAGCCGACGTTCGTACGATACAAAGCCGTCAGGTCAGATATCGCGCCAAAATGGGCGCCGCTGCGCGCGACTCGCAGCCAGAGGTCCCAATCTTCACAAGTGGTAAACGACGGATCCCAGCCGCCAACGGCTACCACCAGCGCGCGCCGCACGAGACAGGCATGAATGGGAAACAGACAGTACTGAGCCAGCCCTTGAAAAGGCTCCTCGGGCAATGAAGACTGTGGCGCCTCAATCAGCTCGCCGCTCGGCGCGAGGCGCGCCCAGCCGCCGACGACTGCGTCGAGATGTGGGTCGTCGGCCAGCCGAGCAAGCAGGCGTTCCAGATGGTTCTCGAGAATGAGGTCGTCGGCATCCAGAAATAACAGCCAATCGCCGGTTGCTTCGGCGACCCCTCTATTTCGAGCTGCACTTACTCCGGCGTGCTCCTGCAGTACGAGGCAAATACGCGGTTCATTCTGGCAGAATTCGCGTACCACCTGTCGCGTTTCATCGTCCGAGCCATCGTCTACGACAATCGCTTCCCAATCAACATGGGTCTGCGCGACAACGGAGTCGAGGGTTTCCTGTATCGTTTTCGCGGCATTATATGCCGGGATAATGATCGATACGGTCATAGAAAACGCCGTAGACAGGCCGTGCGGTTCAATTCGAGTCATAACGCGACAGCAATAAACTGCGTACCTGTTCTCGAACTGGCGCCAGCCAATCCCATCCGCGCCGGTTGTACCAGTGGTAAATAGGCTCGTGCCAGCGATAGAGGGTCAGATACAAGCGCCTGCGCCAGTCCAGTTGCGTCCAGATGGCTGATTGGGCGCCGCCGTCCTTCGGGCGATGTCCATGACGTTCCATCCATAACTGGTCGGCCAGATGCGACATCCGCACATATTCGATGGCCTGTGAAGCAGTGGCCCGCGCCAGACCTGCCGGCGGCAGCGGACGAGGGTCACTCTGGTGCTGGCTGATCGCCTCCCGCAATAGCTCCACCATACGGTCGCCCATTTGATCCAGGCGGAAGCCCGCAGCAATACGGGAACGTGCCATTCTCCCCATCTTTCTGGCCTTCTCCGGCTGCTGCAGCAAGCCCGCCAGAGCTGCGGCGTATCGCTCCACTTCCTCGTCCTCACGACCAGGGCGAATCAGAATGCCACATTCTTCCGTTACAAGCTCGCGCTGCCCGCCGACGTCCGCGCCAACGACGGCCAGCCCGGCAGCCATCGCCTCGTAAATGGCCAGCGAAATGCCCTCCCACAACGAGGGTAGAAAGAAGATGTCGGCGGTGGTCAGCAACTCAAGCAGCTGCTGATGGGATAGCTCACCCAGCAGCAGCACCTGCTTATCCAGCTTCTTCTGCCTGATAAACGAAGCCAGCCAAGCTTTATCCGGGCCGTCGCCGGCGACGACGGCGCGAAACGGCGCGTTCATTTCCGCCAGCCGCTCCATGGTCCTGGCGAAAACCTTTGGCTGCTTCTGCTCGCAAATGCGCCCGGCATAGACGATCAGCGGCGGCTTCTGTTTCCCGTTCATCTCAGCTGCCGGGACAGTGGGCGACAGATCCTCGCGTAATTCAATCCCGGTGTAGCAAAGCCGGATTCGCTCGACCGAAGCGCCCTGCGCCGCCATCCACTCCCGCAGATGGGCCGAGGAGACGATGTTCAAATCCAGTAGCTCCTGATAAGAAATCGCCATGCGTGGATAGCCGCCGTTCTTCCATTGTATCTCTTCTAGATGACAGTAATCGACGAAGGCCGTTTCTGGAAGCTGCGCTCGCAGGTAGGGTAATAGCTGATACCCCAGCTCGCTATGACTGATCAACACACAATCGACCTGGCGAGAGCGGGCGAGATAGCTGAGAAAGCGCGGGTAGTCGGCCAGTCTCAGGAAGCGGTGGAGCGCAAAGATGTCTGGCGTGTGTGCGGCAAACTCAGGCTCCCACGAGTGATCGCCGCCCAGCGTCGTCGCAATCGTCACTTCCCACCCACGGGTCTGGAGCTGCTGAACCAGATTAAGGTTGAAGCGGTCGGAGCCGCCCATCGTCAGCCAGGGCAGAATCATCAACAGGCGCGGCCTGGACTTGCTGAGGCGATTGATTTCGGGCAGATCGGCCAGTGACGGCTCCTGGATCACCCATGGCTGGGAATCAATCTTCGGAAAGGCGCCGTTCCACAGCGCCGGATAACGCTGGCGAAGACCGCGCCGGAACGACTCCTGGCGCGAGCCGCCGTCCCAGTCTTGCCAACGCTCGGCATGCGAAGGACGGCGCCGGTACCAATCCATGTATTGGTGAACGGTGCTTCCCCAATGACCGGCGTTGGCGCAGCGCAGCCAGAAATCCCAATCCTCCAGGCCGTCACGAATGGCCTCATCATAACCGCCGACGTCCGCGAGCATTTCCCGGCGGAACATGGCCGTCGCATCGACCTGATTGGCGTAAAGAAATGCTTCGCCATTGTGAAAGCCTCGGTTCCATAGATATTCCTCGGCGCCAAAGCCAACAATATAGCCCTTGACGAAGCTGTATTCGGGAAAGGATTGCAGAAACCAGTACCAGATCTCGATAGCCGTGGGCTCCAGCAGGTTATCGCTATCGAGCTGCACAATATAGGGCGCACGGGCAGCGCGAAAAGCCATATTGCGCGCCGCACCGGGCCCCTTATTTTCCTCAAGATCGAGGACGCAAATGCGCGGGTCTTGTTGCCGGTACGTCTCCAGCACCGCCAGGGCTGCTGCATCTGTCGAGCCGTCGTTGACGATCAGCCATTCCCACTGCTGGAAAGATTGCCGCAGCAGGGAGCGCGCCGTCTCATGAAAGACAGGGCCGGTGTTGAAGAACGGCGTGACAACGGAGACAGCCGGCTCGCTACTCGAAACCTGCGCAACGTATGTGAAGGTCGGCCGTTGGTCCGCCACCGGCGTATTTTTATAATCTGGATTCTTGGGATCAATCATGGCGCTCTGAGTTCCGGCCCCTGAGATACTGCTGCAGTCGTAGCCAACGTCCCTCCGTCGGGCGGCTGACACGTTCTGGCGCTACGGCAGCCGTGCTTTCCCGCTGAGACTCCAGCCGGCGTTTATCTTTCTCCAGTTCCGCAATCCAGGCCCGCAGCTCCTCAATATAGCTCTCTCGTTCTCGGGCGATTTGCTCCCAGCTAGCAGATTGTCGCGTCCACCAGGCTATGGCTCGCTCTTGCTCCAGTGTCCACTGCCGCAATTCTGACCACCGAGCCGAATGTGCGGCGATAACTTCCGGCATGTACCGGGAATAGGTCGGCTGATGCGCCAGCACAAGTTCCCGTGCCAGCAAGCCCCATGTTGCCGGCCGGAACATCTCTTCGGACATCTGGTTGGCGCGAATTCGATAATACCAGACGACCTCAGGAATCATCGCAACCCGGTAGCCCTGTTCTACCAGGGTAATCCACAGATCCCAGTCTTCGATGCCGTTCTGACTGAAGGAGCGATAGCCACCCGCCCTCTCCCAGCCCTCGCGCCGGAAAACGGCAGGCTCCACCACGCGGTTCGCAACCAATAACTCAGGAAAATCACAGTCTTCATAAGCGAGGATACCGCCGCGCTCGTCAAAGAACTCCAGGTGACCCGTGACCAGGCCCACCGCACTCTGCTCATCCAGGATACCCACAGCCTTCTCAAAAAACGTGGGATGTAAGCGATCGTCCGGGTCCAGACAGCTTATGTACTCGCTCCGTGCGTGCCGGATTCCGAAGTTGCGTGCCGCAGCAACTCCTTGATTCTGCTGGTGAATGATCGTTAACAGCGGATATTCAAGCGCTGATAGCAGAAATTGCGTAAAGCTATCCTCCGAGCCGTCATCCACGACAATGATCTCGATATCCCTCAGAGTCTGCTGTAGAACGGTATCAATGGCCTCGTAGAGGTATAGGCCCAGGTTGTAACAGGGGATGATCACGCTGATACGGGGACTCGATGTGCCCTGGTTCTCCTGCCGTTGTACCGGGCGCAAGGGGCGCTGCCACGAACGCAAGGCCATCTTTTCCCGGTCGGATAGCGCCTCGAAAGGACGATGATAACCGGGTCCGGGCCAGCGCCGGGCCTGCCAGCTCTCCCCTGCTTCCATAGGGCCTTCGTAAGCGGCCTCTATCGTTCCCAGGGCAGTTAAGTAGGCATGACACCATTCGGCAGCAAGGCTGGGCGAGACGTCTGTGAGTGCCGATTCTTCGCCCTCGCCTGAAGCCTTGCGGCTGATTGCCTCGTAGCTATGCCGAAGCGCATCCTGCACCTCATCTATCCGGTAGGAAGTTTTCCGGCTCAACGTCGCCAGAAGATCTACGAGGGCAAGATCGGCTCGCGCATTGTCTCCGGCGACGCCAATGATGGAACCGTCCGCCTGCCTGTGCTCCAGCACGCTGTCCAGCATCCGTGTGACACGGCTAATCGGGCGGTAGACGTATTCAAAATAGGGCAGAATCTGACCGGCGATCACCAGCGAGGTAATTGACCAGCGCGTTGCGCCCGGCCCCCAGAGGCCGCTAACAGGCTCTTGTGTTTGTTCCAGCCAATCCAGAGCCTGATGGAATAGCTCAAAGGCCGCCTTGTTGCCCTCCACTTCGGCTCGGTAGATCAGGAAGAAGGGCAACAAGATCTGGCTGCTCGCCGTGTTCTGCGCCGCAGTCCAGTCGCCGAGATCCCTCCTGGCATTGAAGCGCTCCACGAAGCGAAGGGGATGTGGCGCACTTGCGTCCAGCGCATCCAATGCGTGCAGCGCCAGGAAGGTATCCAACAGCACATCTTTATGTGGTACAGCGGGCAGCTCTCCTGTTCTGGCTGCGCCGTGCGCAAACAGGAACTGACCCGATACGGGGTCCTGATAGCTACCCAGGCGCTCTTGCCACCCGGACTGGATGCTCTCGTCAATCTGACCCAGCGTGGACAGTCCCTCGTGTAGCAGGACTGTATAACACAGTTGGCGCGCGGGCAGTGTCGAATCTGCAACCGGCTCTAACAGCCCCCGCCGCCCGGCGAATTGGAGCCAATGCTGCTTGGCCTGTCGTGATAGTGGTTCTCTGGTGGGTACTCCTTCCATACGTAATACAGTGTGCACAACCAATCACGAGCCGGCAGCCCTGATCAGCTCTGCAACCTAATGAGAGCCAGACTGAGACGCTGCATAATGGTGCGTAACTTTCTACTCTTCCCGGTCACCCAATCGGTCACCATTCTCAGCTGAAGCAACAGCTGCACACCAGCGAAGATCAGCAGCAGTGACGGTTGATGGTGGCCTCGCACGACCGTATACCAGAGTCCAAGAATCAGCATGACTAAGGCCGTAAGCTGGGGCAGCAACCAAATTGCGGGCAAATTGTTGCCCGCGGCCTTTGGCGTTGCGCGAAAACGCAACGGTATGCGCGTCAGAGCCATAAACCAGGCCAGCGTGTAAGTCGGCCAGGTCGAATAGACCAGGATTACGGCTCTGAGGAACGAGATGGAATGGGTAGACGGCGGCCGCCAGACCTTCAGCGCGGCATAGCGGATGGTAGCATCCGCGACGACGAGCGGCATGATATGCCGGAGATAGTCGTGAAACGCAGCCCGCAGCTCGAACCCACCAAAAATGAGAATGAGGATGGTCGCCAGGAGATGAAAGGCGACGACCGGGCCGATCCAATATTTTGTTGTTCTCACCGAATAGGAGAGCCGCTGGCCCCAGGTCAATTTATGGAAAACGCGGGGAAAAGCCGTCAATAACAGCTCAAAAACGCCGCGCGCCCACTTGAACTGCTGGACAAACCAGGCCATCAGATCCGGCGGCGCCAGTCCCGGAGCCAGGGGATGGGGCACGTAGACGGAGCGCCAGCCGGCTGCCTGCAATTGCAGGGAGGTCGCCAAATCTTCGGCGAGTCCAGGCTGATAGCCGTTGATCGACTCCAGCGCCGTGCGGCGAATAAGGGCATTGCTGCCCATCAACGTCACGCCGCCCATACCGTCCATACCCAAAGACGTTGGGTTATAAAAATCAAGCGCCGTCTCCGCAGCGGCGCTGGCGACCCAGCTTTGCCGCTGGTTCGCAAAGGTCAGCATGACCTGTACAAAGCCGACCTGCGGATCGTTAAAGTAGCCAAGGGTGCGGGACAGGAAATCAGCCGCCGGCACGTGGTCGATGTCAAAAATGACGACGATATCGCCGTCAGTCCGGGCCAGCGCCGCGTTCAGATTGCCCGCCTTGGCGTCGGTACGGTCTTCGCGCGTCAGGTATCCGGCGCCAAGACGGCTCGCCAGCGCGGCGAGCGACGGATCGGCGCCATCGTCCAACAGCCAGGTACGGTGCGCGCCCTCCATCGCACACGCTGCGCGCAGCGTCGGTTCGAGGAGGGCGATCGGCTCGCCACAGGCTGTCACGAACACGTCAACTGTGAGATCGGCGACAGGCTGTGGCGGGGCCGGGCGCCTTTCCGCCAGCAGGTAAAGGATCCAGTTGCCGAGCATCTGTAACAGGCCATAGAGCACTGCCACAGGCAACAGCAACAGCAGCCAGGGCGCGGCTTCGATGCCGCCGGTAAACCACCAGCTATAGTAGTAAAGCAGGGCCAGGATGCCGGTTCCTACCAGAACCCGCATGATCCCAGGACTCCTCCGCATAATCGCTGTCACTCCTAAAGCGCACTGAGCGCAATCGCTGTGTCGCTCCCCGTGTAGCTACCCCACAATGGTACGATGTCGGAAGCGAAGACCTCACCCCAATGATGCCGGAGAGATCTTACATATCGGCTTACGAAAGTCTCGATGCTCTACAAATCCACCAGTTTCCGCTATAATGATCATCGTCCAGTCGCCAATCGAAGCGTCCCCACTGCCTCCAGGGCCCACGATCGGCCGGCAGCGGAGCGCCTGTGTCAGCAGAAAAGAGGAGAAATCACCATGGTCGCTGCCGATCTCTCGACGTCCGCTTCGCCGCCCCTCTCCACGCGCCGGGAGCGCTGGGCCTGGTATCTCTACGACTTCGGTAACTCGGCCTATGCCGCCGTCGTTCTGCTGGCTGTCTATTCGGCTTATTTCCAGGGCGGCGTCGTCGGCGGGCCAGAAGGCACGCGGCTCTGGGGGCTGAGTGTGGGCCTCGCCATGCTCGTTGTCGCCCTCACCGCGCCCGTGCTCGGCGCCATCGCCGACTTCTCCGGCGCCAAGAAGCGGCTGCTCTTCTTCTACACGCTGATGACGGTGCTCTTCACGGGGCTGCTTTTCTTTGCCAGACCCGGCCAGGTGCTTATTGGCATGGTAGCCTTCATCCTTGCCGAAATTGGCTACCGCAGCGGGCAGGTCTTCTATAACGCGCTGCTGCCCGAGATCGCTCGCCCGGAAGAGATCGGCCGCGTGAGCGGCGCCGGCTGGGCCATCGGCAACGTCGGCGGCATTTTGTGTCTGCTGATCATCCTTCCGCTCATCGTCTTCATCGACAACAACTTCGTCATCCGCCTTTCTCTGGTCATCACCGCCATCTTCTTCGCGCTCTCCTCGCTGCCCCTCTTCCTCTGGCTGCCGGAGCGTGCCACGCGCCGCTCCCTGCCGCCCGGCGAGACGTACGTCAGCATTGCCGCCAGCCGTCTGCGCCGCAGCGTGCGCACGACGCGCCGCTTCAAGGAATTCCTCAAGTACATGGGCGCCTTCATCGTCTTCGACGGCGGCATTATCATGGCTCTCGACTTCGCCGCCATCATCGGCGCCGTGCTCTTCGGCCTCGACCAGCAGCAGCTCATTCTCTTCGTCATCATCGTCCAGATTACCAACGTCTTTGGCGCTTTCTTCTTCGGCTGGCTCGTCGATCGCCTGGGCGGAAAACAATCACTCATCCTTTCCCTGCTGGTCATGCTCGTCGTCGTCATCTGGCTCTACTTCAACCGGACGGCGCTCGGCTTCTTCTTCATCGGCGCGTTGGCGGGCGTTGGCATGGCCGGCGCGCAGTCGGTCAGCCGGGCAATGGTCGCCCTCTTCAGCCCGCCGGGCCGGAGCGCCGAGTTTTACGGCTTTTTCGCCATGGGCGGTCGCGCCTCGTCGTTTATCGGCCCGGCTATCTACGGCTTCATCGCCGCCGAGGCCGCGCTCTGGTATCAGGCCCAGGGCCAGAGCGCCGGTACGGCCGAACAGCTCGGCCAGCGGATTGCCATTCTCGCCATCGCCGTCTTCCTTGCCCTGGGCCTCATCCTGCTCACCTTTGTCAACGAACGGGCCGGGCGCGCAGCGGCGCTGAAGGCGGAAGCCGAACCCCGCCCCGCGCCGGCCCTTGACCTGC
The DNA here is from genome assembly GCA_012515125.1 of Chloroflexota bacterium. Taxonomy (GTDB): domain Bacteria; phylum Chloroflexota; class Anaerolineae; order Promineifilales; family Promineifilaceae; genus JAAYYY01. The sequence continues at coordinate 32,356 of JAAYYY010000205.1, read as the reverse complement.
CGGGCGCCTGATCGCGTCCGGGCATCACCCAAAAAAGGAGGCAGACCCATGTCCACCATCACCGGCGGCGAACTGTTGCTGCGCGCCCTGCAGGCCGAGGGCATCACGCAGATGTTCGGTATCCTCGACGGCAGCTTCAACCCCTTCCTGGCTAAACTGGACGACTACGGCATCCGCTTCATTAACACGCGCCACGAGGCCGCAGCGGCGCACATGGCCGACGCTTACGCGCGCATCAGTGGGCAGCCGGCGGTCGCCATCGGCGGCATTGGCCCGGGCGCGGCGAACATGCTCTCCGGCGTGATTACGGCCTACGCCGAGGGCAGCCCGGTCATCGCCATCAGCGGGCAGCGACGCACGCCCATCATTTACCCAGACCGCGGCGGCAGCTTCCAGAACGTCGCCCTGCTCGACCTTTACGGGCCGGTGACCAAGTGGGCCGGCGGCGTGCGCCACTGGCATCGCCTGCCGGAGATGGTGCGCCACGCCTTCCGCGCCGCGCTCGCCGGCCGGCCGGGCCCCGTCTACCTGGAGATTCCCGAAGACATCATGCGCGGCACGGGCGAGGCAGACGACGTATCGATCTGGGAGCCGCGCCACTACCGGCCCGGCCGGCCGGGCGGCGGCGACCCCGAGGCGATCCGCCGCGCCGCGACGCTCCTGTGCGAGGCGCGCCGCCCGCACCTGCACGCCGGCGGCGGCCTGAGCTGGGCCTGCGCCGGGGACGATTTCCTGGCCCTGGCCGACCATCTCGCGGCGACGCTGACCACGAGCCTGGGCGCGCGCGGCGTCGTGCCCGAGGATCACCCCCGCTACCTTGCCCCGCTCAACCGCGCCGGCCTGGAGACGGTGCGCCGCGAGGCCGACGTGGTGCTCGTCGTCGGCAGCCGCGTCGGCGAGCTGGACACCTGGGGCAAGGCGCCGTCGTGGGGCGCGCCGGGCACGCAAAAGGTCATCCATGTCGACATCGACCCGCTGAGCATCGGCCTCAACCGGCCGGTGGACGTGGCGATCACGGGCGATGCCGCCGCCGTGCTGCCGGCGCTGCTGGAGGCTGTGCGCTCGCGGGCCGACTCCAGCCTCACGCCTGTGCACACCTTCGAGCAGCTCCAGAGCTTCCAGCGAAAATGGCAGCAGCAGCTCGACGGCGCAGTTGCCGGCGACCAGCTCAATCCGGGACAGGTTGTGCGCGCCGTGCGCGCCTTCTTCCCCCGCGAGGCGATCACGGTGCTCGACGGCGGCAACACGACCATCTGGGGTGTTTGCTACAACCCGATCTACCGGCCGCGCAGCTTCCTCTACACCGCCCACTTCGGCCATCTGGGCACCGGCCTGCCCTACGCTCTCGGCGCGAAGATGGCGGCGCCCGACCGTCCCGTCTACCTGATCAGCGGCGACGGCGCTATTGGCTTCAACCTGCAGGAGCTGGAGACGGCGCGCCGCTACAACCTGCCGGTGATCGTCGTCGTCATCTTCGACCGCGGCTGGGGTATGGAACGCTCGTCGCAGATGTTCGCCCGCATGGGCGGCATGGTCGAGACGGAGCTATTCCCCGGCGCGCGCTACGACAAAGTGGCCGAAGCGTTCGGCTGCCACGGCGCGCTGGTCACGTCGCTCGACGAGCTGCAGCCGGCGCTGCAGGCAGCGGTTGATTCGGGACTGCCGGCCCTGATCCAGGTGATGATCGAACCCGGCGCGAATCTGGCGCCGCCCGGCCTCATGGATTTCGGCAACCTCGTCTATCGCGGCACGGACTGAGAGGAGCAGACACATGGAACGCCCTGTCGCCCTGGTCACCGGCGCCGGCCGGCAAACCGGCATTGGCGCCGCCATTGCCCGGCGCCTCGCCTGCGACGGCTATGACCTCGTCGTCGCCGATCTCTGCGCGCCGCCGAGCGAGCTGGCCCACAGCGGTCACGCCAGCCTGGAAGAGCTGGAAACCGTCGCCGCCTCAATCGCTGAACACGGCGGTAAGGCGCTGCCGCTGCGCGTGGACGTCGCCGACGGCGCGAGCGTACAGGCGATGATCGCCGCCACGCGCGAGGCCTTCGGCCGGCTGGACGTGCTGGTCAATAATGCCGGCGCCGCTATCGGCCCCGGCCCGGTCATCGCCATGCAGGAGGAAGCGTGGCGGCGCACGCTGGAGATCAACGCCACCGGCACCTTTCTCGTCTGCAAATACGCGCTGCCACTGCTCATGCAGACGGCAGCCGGCAAGCAGCCGCCGGCCGGGCGCATCGTCAACGTCGCCTCCATTGCCGCGGTGCGCCCCAAGCCGATGACCGCGGCCTACGCCGCCAGCAAAGCCGCCGTCGTCGCCCTGACTCTGTCACTGGCCCAGGAAGTCGCTCCGGCGGGCATCACCGTCAATGCCGTGCTGCCCGGCGACGTGGACACGAGCATGAAGCAGTGGCAGCTGCAGCTCGAAGCCGCCTTCCGCCGCCGCGACGTGGACGAGGCGACTGCCGCCACGGTGGCGCGCATCCCCCTGGGCCGCATGGCGACGCCGGACGATGTCGCCGGTCTCGTCGCCTTCCTCGCCGGCCCGGACGCTGCCTTCATCACCGGGCAGGCGTACAACCTCACCGGTGGACGCGAGCTGACTTGACGCTGGATCACCTGCGGTCGTTTGCAGGCAGTTCCTCCTTGACTCGGCCCTTGGGGCCGGGTGTATGCTGGCACCCATGACCGATCGGACAGAGAATGCCAACCTGAGCATCGGGCAGTTTGGCCGGCTGTGCCAGCTCTCCCGTAAGGCGCTGCGCCTCTATGAGGACCGTGGCATCCTGACCCCCGCCCGCATCGATGGGACGACCGGCTACCGCTACTACGCGCGCGAGCAGGTAGCCACAGCCCGGCGCATCCGGCTGCTGCGCATGATGGCCATGCCGCTGGAGCAGATCGCCGCCGTGCTGCAGGCCTGGGATGCCGATGTAGCTGAGGTCCAACGCCTTCTCCAGCTCCATCTACGGGGCATGGAGAAACAACTGGACGGCGCCCAGCTAGCCGCCCGCCTGCTGCTCGAAGAGATAACACCCGTCAAGGAGAGAAAAATGTCATTCACCTTTGTCGAGAAGGAAATGCCCGCGCAGATGGTTGTCTCCATCCGCCGCCAGATCACCATTCCTGCCTATCACCAGTGGATTACGCCCGCCCTGCGTAGACTCGCGGATCACGTGAAGTCCGCTGGTGCCGAGCCGACCGGCGAGCCGATTGCTCTCTACTACGGTCCGGTCAACGAAGAGGACGACGGCCCGGTGGAGATCTGCTTGCCCTTCGCCGGCACCGTCATGCCGGAGGGGGAGATCAAGGTTCGCCAGCTTCCCATGCACCTCGCCGTCCAGGTAAGGACGTTCGGCGAGTACAACGAGTTTCCCAAGCTGCTGGAGATGTGGAACGCACTCGGTCGCTACATACAGGAACAGAACCTGGAGCCGAACTGGGACGCCGACATGACAACCTACGAAGTGTGGCATGAGGACGAGACGATGACAATCGGCTGGCCCGTCCGCGCCTTCGCGGCCGCCGCCGCGTAACGTACGGTCCTTCCAGGACCCCTGTGCTTCCTCAACTGGCCCGGTGCAGAGCCGGGCCAGTTGCTTGCTGATCCCTGATTTCCGGTGCGACGGGTGGCGCCATCAACACCGCGCCTCCATCTTTTCCTGCGCCATCCCAGACGCTACAATGAGCGTATGAGTGCGACCTACCCGCTGCGCTGGCTGACTGCGGACGAGATCCCCGCGTGGCGCGAGCACGTTGCGGCGACCTATCGCACTGCCTTTGCCCCGCCGCCCTACCTCCGCACGGAGCGCAACGTCCAGGAGTTTCTCGTCTCCTTCGAGACTCACCAGCGCGAGCCCGGCTTTCAGTTCCTCGGCGCGTTTGCCGGCACGCCGCCACAGCTCGTCGGCTTTGCCTACGTGCGCCGCGCCCTGCCCGGCCAATGGTGGTATAGCGCCGTCGCCCCGCCCCTCCGCCAGGCCGGCCTGGGCTTCTGGCTGGAGGATAGCTACCAGCTCGTAGAGCTGGCTGTGCACCTCGGCTACCAGCGGCGCGGCATCGGCAGTGACCTGCTGGACACGCTGATCGCCGCGCTGCAGGGCGAGCGCCTCCTCCTCTCGACCAGCGCCTCCGAGACCCCCGCCGCCCGCCTCTATGCCGCGCGCGGCTGGCAAACCCTGCTGCCGCAGTTCAACTTCCCCGGCGTCTCCCGCCCGTACCGGATACTGGGACGGCAGCCATGATGAACAACGCGCTGACCTGGGTCTGGAATCGCTTCCGGCCCGCCGAGGGCTGGATACCCTTCTTCCTGCTTTTCGTCGCCACCAGCATGCTCGCCGGTTCCATCGCCGCTGCCGAGTGGGTGCCGGAGGGGAGCGTGGTCCTGTTTCTGGCGCCGCTGGCCCTGCTCCTGAGCGCCGTGCTCGCCCACCGGCGCCTGCACGCACTCCCTGCCTGGCTGCTGCTGCTGGCCTACGGACTTCTGCTTACCACCCTCTATCTCGGCCGGCTCGTGCCCACGCTCGGTGCGCTGCTCAGAGGCAATGGCGACGACGTCTTCCGCCGGCAGTGGGCGCTGCTGCTCGACCGTGCTGGTAGCTGGCTGCTCGCCGTGACGGAGGGAGGCAGCAGCCAGGAGACCATCGTCTTTGCCGCCGGGCTGGGCCTGGGCGTCTGGCTCGTGGTGGTCTATGCTGCCTGGGCCGTCTTCCGGCAGCGTCGCCCCCTTGCAGGGCTGGCCCTGCTCGGTCTGGCCCTGGGCGTGAACGGAACCTACGCCGGCTACGAGACGCATCGCTGGTTCGCCGCCGCCTTTGCCGGCCTTGCCGCGCTGCTCATCGCCGCCCTGCACTTTGCCAACCTGGAATATGGCTGGCAGCAGCGCCGCGTGGACTATTCGCCGGAAATCCGCTTCGAACTGCTGGCAGTGGCTGCCGGCGTGGCGATCATGCTCCTCGTCACCAGCTTCATCCTGCCCGCCATCAACGTGCGCGAGATCGCCCGCGCCTTTCGTGAATTGGGGGCGGTCCAGCAGACCGAGCAGGCGTTCGACCGGGCCTTTGGCGGCGTGCGCCAGCCGCAGCTTGGCAGCGAGCCGGCGTTTCGTGCCGGCGGGCCGGGCGTCCTGCCGCGCGCCTTTCTCCTCGGCGGCGCGCCCGAACTCTACGAGACGGTGGCGATGACCGCGCGCGTCCAGCCTACTCATCCAGCCGCCACCCACTGGCGCGCCGCCAGCTACGACATCTACACCGGTCGCGGTTGGGCGCTCTCCGAAGAGCGCGAGGAGCGATGGGAACCGCAGGCCGCCATCCCCCAGCCCGCGCTCTCGGGGCAGACAGTTTTCACGCAAACTGTTCGCTGGCTGGTTGACGACCGGACCATCCTGTACACCGTCGGCCTGCCCCTCTCCTTCGACCAGCCTGTCCGCCTCCACTGGCGCGGTCGTGAGGACTTCTCGCGCGCGGTGCGCGTCTCCGCCGCGGCAGGACCGGGCGCGCGCTACGAGGCCACGAGCCGGCTCGTTACGGCCTCGCCGGCCGAACTGCGCGCCGCCGGTGGCGAGGCCGTTCCCGAGCTCATCCTTTCTCGCTACACGAATTTGCCCGAAGAACTGCCGCAGCGCGTGCGCGATCTCGCCCAGGAGGTCGCCGGCAGCCACGACAACCCCTACGACCAGGCCCGCGCCCTGGAGAGCTTCCTGCGCCAGTATCCCTATAGCCTGGAGGTCAGCAGCCCACCCCCCGGCCGCGACCCCGTCGACTATTTCCTTTTTGACCTGCAGACCGGCTACTGCGACTATTACGCCTCGGCGATGGCCGTCATGGCCCGCAGCCTCGGCCTGCCGGCCCGCCTGGCGACCGGTTACCTGGCCCAACCCGCGGACGAGAACGGCATACAGACGATCTACCAGATCAACGCCCATGCCTGGCCCGAAATCTACTTCGCCGGCTATGGCTGGGTCGAGTTTGAACCCACGACGCCCTTCCCGGCCCGCACAGAGCTATCTGCGAGCGGCGCGACGATGGGCAGCCCGCCGCCCACCCCCGAGCCGCCTCTCAGCACGCCGCCTATCCCGGAGCAGCCTGCCGAGCGCGTCTCCACCTGGTGGGCCGTGCTGCTGATGCTCCTGCTCGCTGGCGGCTGGGTCTGGTGGCACAGGCGTCGCCCGGCCGCGCCGCCGACCATTCCCTGGGTCTACGACCGTCTGCTGCGCTCGGCGCGCGCGCTGGGCGTGGCGACCCCCGCCAGCCAGACGCCGCACGAGATGGCAGCCGTCTTACAGGAGCAACTTACCGTCTGGGAGGAGAGGCCGCGCCTCAACCGGCTGCTCCAGGGCGCGCAGGGCTCGGTGGCCCGCCTCACCGCGCTTTTTGTATCGTACCAGTACGCACCCCCGGACGGCGAGGATGGCTACAGCCGGCCGGCCCGGGAAGCGCGTGCTCTATGGCGGCAGCTGCGCCGGCCTCTCTGGCTGCTGCGCTGGCTGCGCCGCCTGACAGGAGAAGATGGATGACTGACAGCCGCCGCCGTTCCCCCGTAGAAGTCGAGATAGTTCCCCCTGCAGCCTGCTCCATCGACCTGCGCCTGGAGATCCTCGGCGCGCTCCCCTTCTTCGCTACCCTTTCGCCCGAGGCCGTTGCCGCGGCCAACGAGCGTTTCCGCGAGCAAGGTTTCGTCGCCGGCGAGACGATCACCTACAGCGGCGAGTCGGCGGCTTTCCTCTACGTCGTCGCCTCCGGGCAGGTCAAGCTGCTGCACCATACCCACGCCGGCAAGGACGTGCTGCTCGACGTGCTCACGCCGGGCGAGTTCTTCGGCAACCTCTCCGCCCAGGAAAATGCGGTCTATACGGAAACCGCCGTCGCCCAGACCGGGGTCTGTGTCCTCGCCGTGGCTACACAGGCCTTTCGCGCCATTCTCGAACAGCACCCGGCCGCTGCATTGGCTGTGCTCGACCTGACCAACAGCCGGCTGCAGGCCACCCAGGAGCGCGTGCGCCAGCTCAGCGCCTACCCGGTCGAGCAGCGCATCGCCGCCACCTTGTTGCGCCTCGCCGAGAAGCTGGGCGAAGAACAGGAGATGGGCCTACTCATCCAGACGCCCCTTTCGCGGGAGGATCTGGCACAGATGACGGGCACGACGCCGGAGAGCACCAGCCGCGTTATGAGCCAGATGCAGAAAGAGGGGTTGATCACCAGCGGGCGGCAGTGGGTCGCCATCACGGACCAGCCCGCCCTGGCAGCCCTCGCCGAGGATGGGTTGGCCTGATCTTATCCCGGGCGAGGGAACGGCCGGCCACAACTGCGACCATGCCTGTACCAGGCGAAAAAGGAGGATGAGCATGACCCGGGCTTCTACTTTCGACGACCTGTTGGCCCGCCAGGACGAGAGGATCGCCAGCATTGCGCGGGAGGCGCGGGCGCTGGTCGAAAAGCTGCTGTCCGAAGCCCAAAGCGAGTTCCGAGCAGGGCATAACAGCCTGACCTACTCCTTCACCGGCCGTTACGCCGACGTTTTCCTCTATCTGTCGCCATTCAAGAACCACGTGAATCTGGGTTTCTTCCACGGCGCCGACCTGGAAGATCCACACGGCCTGCTGGTGGGCACAGGCAAACAGCTACGCCACGTCAAGCTCCATAGCGTGGCGGATGTGCATCGGGAAGGAATAGAGACGCTGATCGAAGCAGCCGCCCGGAACGCGCGGAAGCCGTAGTTTCCCCCTCGAGCGCAAAAATCCATCATCTCCTTTGCGGCTAACTGATCCAGATCATGTTTTGCCGGCCGGCGACCGGTTAATCTATGGGCAGTGATTGATCGCCATACTGGATCACGAAGGAGATAAAACAAGATGAAGACCCTGTTGCGTAGCCGCGAGCTTTCCTGCCCATCCTGCGTCGTCAAAATCGAGAAGGCGCTGCAAAACGTACCCGGCGTCGAAAGCGCCACCGTGCACTTCAACACCGGCCGGATCGAGGTCGAACACGACCCGGCGCAGACCGGCGTATCCCGGCTTGTCGAAGCCGTGCGCGCCGCCGGCTACGAAGCCGAGCCTTCGGCCTTCTGAGGAAGCCCGAGATGGTAGCCACTCTGGCCGCGACGTGGCGCCACCCGGCGCGGCGCCGCCGCCTGCTGATGATCCTCAGTGGGCTGCTCATCCTCGCCGCCCTGGGGGCACGCCATCTTCTGCAGCAGGACGGCTGGCACGACCCCTTCATGGCGGCTGCAGCCCTGCTGGCCGGCGGCGACATCGCCGTGCGCGCCTGGCACAGCCTGCGCAATCGCCATGTGAGCATCGAGCTGCTGGTGACGATTGCCGCCGGGGGCGCGCTGCTCATCGGCGAGGTCTGGGAAGCAGCCGCCGTGACTTTCCTCTTCCTGCTCGGCGCTTACCTGGAGGCCCGCACGCTGGACCGCACCCGCCAGGTGCTCCAGGGGTTGCTGGAGCTGGCTCCGGCGACGGCGACCGTCGTGCGCGACGGCCAGCAGGTCGAGGTCGCGCCGTACGAAGTGCTGCCTGACGAAATCGTTCTCGTCAAGCCGGGCAGCAAGGTACCGGTTGATGGCATCGTCGTCGGCGGGCGCTCGGCTGTGGACGAGAGCGCCATCACGGGCGAGCCGCTTCCCGTCGAGAAGAGTACCGGCGACGAGCTGTTCGCCGGCACGGTCAACCAGGCCGGCCTGCTGCGCCTGCGCGCCACGGGCATCGGCGCGGACACGACACTGGCGCGCATCATCCGCCGCGTGGAAGAAGCCCAGGAAGAAAAGGCGCCGGTGCAGCGCTTCATCGAGCGCTTCGCCCGCTGGTATACACCGTTCATCATCGGCCTCAGCGGCGTCGCCTTCCTTCTGACCCGGGACGTCGAGCTGGCGCTGACGCTGCTGGTCATCGGCTGCCCCGGCGCGCTGGTTATTTCCACGCCTGTCTCCGTCGTCGCCGGTATCGGGCGAGCCGCCCAGCGCGGCATCCTGATCAAGGGCGGCGACTATCTGGAGAACGCAGGTAAGATCTCCGCCCTGGCCCTGGACAAGACCGGCACGCTCACCGCCGGCCGGCCGCGCGTGACTGACGTCGTCGCGCTGGCGCCTGTACCGGTGGCGGAGATGGCTGCCGTTCCCGCCGGAGGCAGCGGGCGGGCTCTGGAGCCGTCGAACGGCGACTCTCGCTGGAGCGCACAGGAGCAGGACGTGCTGCGCTGGGCGGCGATTGCCGAGGCCGGCTCGGAGCATCCACTGGCGGCCTCCATTGTCGAGGCTGCTGGCGACCTGCCCGGCCTCTCCGACGCCGACCATTTCGAGACCTTCACCGGTCAGGGGGTGATCGCCGGGTACGGCGGGCAGACGATTGCCGTCGGCACGCCGGCGCTCCTGGAGCGGCTGGAGATTCGCGCAACGCAACGGGCCGAGACGGAGCGGCAACGCCTGCAGGACGAAGGCAAGACCGCCGTGCTCGTCAGTGTGGGCCGGGAAGTTATCGGCGTCCTGGGCATCGCCGATACCGTCCGGCCGGACGCGGCGGAAATGGTTCGCCGGCTGCGCGCCTCGGGCGTGAAGGAGATCGCCATGCTCACGGGCGACAACCGGCGCACGGCCGAAGCCATCGCCCATCAGACCGGCATCACTAACGTCCACGCCGGACTGCTGCCGGAAGAGAAGCTGGAGGCCATTCGCCGCCTACAGAGCAAGGGGCACGTCGTGGCTATGGTCGGCGACGGCATCAATGACGCGCCGGCCCTGGCCGCGGCCGACATCGGCATCGCCATGGGTGCGGCGGGCACCGACATCGCCCTGGAAACGGCTGACGTCGCGCTGATGTCCGACGACCTGCTCAAGCTTCCGGAAGCCATCAGCCTATCCCACGCGACGCTGCGTAACATCCACCAGAACGTGGCGATTGCCCTCGCCACCGTCGGCCTGCTCCTTGCCGGCGTGTTGCTGGGCGAGGTCCACATGGCCGGCGGCATGCTGGTTCACGAAGCGTCGGTGCTCGTGGTTATCCTCAACGGCATGCGCCTGCTGCGCGCCTAGCGCAAGCGTTCCCTTTTTCACAAAGTGAGAAATAGCTGAATCCGGCGCAGGGCTTGATCCAGATCAAGTCCCTGCGCCGGAGATCGATCTATGATCGTGACGGTTGGGCAGCGGTCTGTGCTGCCCGGAAAAAGGAGTGCCGTATAGATGTCTGTTTTGAGAACAATTCCCGGCCGGCGTTGGCTGCGCTTTGGGGTGCTTTTTGGTTTGCTTCTGCTGGTCCTTGTCGGCTGCGCTTTGCCCGAGGAGCCAGAGCCAGAGGCTGCCGATCTCGGCGGCGACGTCGAGTTTACGCTGCGCACCTCTATGGAACACGGGCTGGCCTTCGTCGGCGTGGGCGGCGACATCGACGGCGTGGTTAATCCCACGCTGGCAGCAGAGCCCGGCGACACCGTGACGATCACCCTGATCAACGGCGACGGGATGGCTCACGACCTGACCGTGGATGCATTCGGCGTCACGACCGGCGAGCTATCGGCCAAAGATAGCTCGGCGACCATTACCTTTACGGTTGGCGAGGCCGGCGAATTTGCCTACTTCTGCTCCGTGCCGGGTCACCGGCAGGCTGGGATGGAAGGCATCATCCGGGTCGGCGAGCCGGTTGCCGAGACCGGAGGGGCCGACATTGTCCACCGGCCGGCTGACCTACCCGCCCCGATCGGCGAGCGCGGGCCCGAGCTGGTGCAGGTGACTCTGACGGCTGTGGAGATGGAAGGGCAGCTGGCCGACGGCGCCACCTATAACTACTTCACTTTCGACGGCACCGTGCCCGGCCCGATGCTGCGCGTGCGTGAAGGTGACACTGTCGAGCTGCGCGTACAGAACGAGGACGGTAGCGAGTTCGCCCATTCCATCGACCTGCACGCTGTGAACGGACCGCACGGCGGCGGCGGTCTGACCCAGACCCCGCCCGGCGAAGAGCGCGTCTTCACCTTCGAGGCGCGTAATCCCGGCGTCTACGTCTATCACTGCGCCACGCCGAGCGTGCCGCACCACATTACCAACGGCATGTACGGCCTGATCGTCGTCGAACCGGAAGGGGGCCTGCCGCCTGTCGATCGCGAGTTCTACGTGATGCAGGGCGAGATGTACACGGCCGAGCCTTATGGCAGCACCGGCCTGCTCACCTTCGACCCGGAGAAGATGAGCCACGAAACGCCGGAATACTTCGTCTTCAACGGCGCTGCCGGCGGCCTGACGCTGGAGGAGAATGCGATGCGGGCCGAAGTCGGCGAGACGGTGCGTATCTTCTTCGGCGTCGGCGGGCCCAACAAGACATCCTCCTTCCACGTCATCGGCGAGATCTTTGACCGCGTCTACAACCTGGGCTCCGTAACCAGCGGGCCGGTGACCGACGTTCAGACGGTGCCGGTGCCGCCGGGCGGCGCTACGGTGGTCGAGTTTACGGTCGAGGTGCCGGGCCACTACGTGCTCGTAGACCATGCCCTCAGCCGCTCCGAACGTGGCCTGGCAGCGCTCCTGATTGTCGAGGGCGACGAACAGCCGGCCATCTTCCACGAGGGTCCGGCCGAGTAAGCACGGCACTCCATTACCGGTTACCGGTTGGCCTGTACCGGCTGCCCACATCTGTTATACTTCCTGGGGTAGCTACCCGTTGTGTGAAGGGTAGCTACCCCAGGGTGATCTTATGGACGAACAACAGGATCTGGCCGAAGCCGTCGCCCGCGCCGTGCGCGATGCCTGCTTCCGGCTGGCTGCCACGCGCTACGAAGACGCCAGCATGAGCGGCCTGTGCCACGAAGGGGCGCTGGAAGTTGCCCTCGACGCCATCCGCTCGCTTGACGTCGCCCCCATCGTCGCGGACTTTTTCCAGGAGCGGGAGGCGGGCCGCACGAGCTGAGCTGAATCCTTTAACATTTACCCCTCTACCTCTGGGGAGAATAGACTTTTTAATGTTCTATTCCCCTTGCCCTTATCCTCTATTCACCTCCTTCGGCTATACCTTTTTTCTCAAATAAACAAGGGTCCTGGCGGTGGGATGCGGAGCCTTTTGCCGATACTCTCCCCGGCTATTGCCTGAAAATTGAGACGGTCATGACACCGGCCCTGTGCCGCCGTCCCAGGCGTGAGGCCGGGTTAAGAGAAGGCAAAAATAGGCTTTGACCTGGCGGCAAAATCGCTTATAATAAGAACACTTGTTCTAGAACATCTGTTCTAAATAGGTCCGTTTCTTCCCCGCGGGGCAACTGAGGAATTGAAGAGGTGCTTTTCAGGGTTGGCGCCCGGCGCCGGCCCATTCCTGTAGAGGAGGTATAGACGGTGGCTGTAAAGTTTCTGACAAACGAGCAGCGACAGCAGGCAGACGATGGCCTGCATCTGTCCCTTTCCGGGCAAATGGTCATCGGCCTCCTGTTTCTGATGGCGCTAGTTGCGTTTGAGATCTTCAACTTCGATACAACGCGCTATGCGTTGGACAATCTACTGGGCGGCGTCACCTTTGCCGGGCTGCGTTGGGCCACGGTTCTGGCGATCGCTTTCTGCGCCATTGACTTTGCCGGTCTGGTGCGCTTCTTCCTGCCTGAAGAGGAAGACGCCCCCACGCCGGTCGGCGTCTGGTACTTGATGGGCGCCTGGCTGCTTGGCGCGACGATGAACGCCCTGATGACCTGGTGGGCTGTATCGCTCACCCTGCTTAACCATGATCTGGGCAACGAGGTCCTCTCCCGGCAGCAGCTGCTGGAAGTCGTGCCGGTCTTTGTCGCCGTGCTCGTCTGGCTGACGCGCATCCTGTTCATCGGCGCCTTCACCGTCGCCGGTAACTGGATGTTCGACTTCGCGAACCTGCGGCGCGCGCAGACGAAGCGCCAGGCCCGGCAGATCACGTCGCGTCCCGCGCTGGCCCAGGGCCAGCCGCGGCGCGCGTCCCTGCCACGGCCCACGCCTCTCCCGGCAGGCCTGCGCCCGGTGCGGGAGCCGGATCACGTACCGGCTATCTTCCGCCGCTTGCGGCGGGAAGAGCCGGCGGTCGTGGGAGCCGCAGGCATGACGGCAGACGAGCGCCGGAGCCAGCGGCTTTCTCGCCCTGAGCCCGTGCCGGCGGTCTTTTCCGCGGCAGGCGAAGACGAGTAAGGGAGGATTAGCCGGTGGCGCAGTGGATTTCTCCCTTTGACAATTACTTTATCGCCGGCCCGGCGCTGCCTGCGCCGGGCCGGCCTACCGGCGTTCCCAGCCTGCAGCGGATGGCGCTGATTCTGCTCGCCATTGCCGTCATCGTCTCCGGGCTTATCGCCATCAAACCGGCGCCTGCTCTGAGCGGGACCGGCGCTCTGGAAGATGCGCCGGTAGCTCCCGTCGCGGAGACAGTTGACGTCGCTCCGGCAATGCCGGAGGGGGTGCAGCGCATGGCTAAGATCAGCCACTACTGGCCTCCGTTGGGCGGCGTCAACTGCGCCCAGTTTGTCGGCGGCAAGTGCATCTCCAGGATGGCCAGCGGGCTGCCGTGGGAGGAATGGGTAGGGCGGGCGGCGGCCTGCCCTCCAGAGCTGCCCTTCGGAGCAACGGTCGAGCTGCCCGGCGGCGAGATATTCTATTGTCTCGACCGGGGCAGCAAGGTGGTCACCACCGCCGCGGGCGAGTTGTGGATTGACTTGCTCCTGGAGAGCGCGCCCGTACCGTACGGTACGGTCATGCCGGTGACGGTAAGGCTGCCGTAACGGCAGGTGCGTTTGCGCGATGGCAACACCAGGCGACTCGGCCTGCCAGGCAATCGAATAGTCGCTCCGGGCTGCCACGAAAAAGGGCCGGCGATCTTCCCACCGCCGGCCCTTTTTGTTCTCAGCCGTAACCTTCCTATGCGTCAGACTCTCTGGAGCGCAGAAGAGATTACATCTGACACGAAAAGTCAGTGACCTATGTACTAACGACCTTCCCCTTACTTTTCACTATACTTATTGCAGGTCGTGAAGCAAACACCATTGCATAGAGGGAAGGGTTTAGGTTCATGGTTGTGGTTCTCATTGTTCTCCTCGGTCTGATGTTCACCTCCGCGTTACTGATCGTCGCCGCCTGCGTCGCCTCTTCGCGCATGAGCCACGCACAGGAAGATGAGACGGCCTACGGCTACGCGCCTGCGGCCCACGCCTATGGAGACTGATCGGCCCGACCTTCCCTCACCTTCCCTTCTCCCCTCACTGTCTCGCAGGCGCCTGCCCGCTCCACGGCAGCGCGCCCATGACCCGCGTTAAGGCGCCTCGCCGCTTCCCGCTCTTTCGTCTGCCCCCACCTCCAATCTGACGCGCGTGCCGCGCCCGGCGCCGCTTTCCACCGCCAGCGTGCCGCCGACGACCGCCAGCATCGTGCTGTGCAGCGCCAGGCCCCGGCCGTTTACCCCGGCAGGCTCGAGCCCCACACCGTCATCCTCGATGACCAGCGCCACAGCCCGCGCGCTTTCGACCGCCTGCAGTCGCAGCCGCAGCGCCTCACTCCCTTCGCCACGTCCGTGCCGGGCGGCGTTACGCAGCACCTCGCGCGCGGCGTAAAAGAGGACCTCCGCCGTCAGGGGCGGTAAGGCGCGCAGCCGCTCCGCCGCCCCCGGCTCTACCTCCCAGACCACGTCGTCGAAGGCCTGTTCAAGCTCAGCCAGCGCCTCTTCCAGCGCCCCCAGCACGCCCAGCCGGGCCACCTCCGGTGTAATCACCGGCGGCACGTCCCGCAACAGGTTGGATACCTGCCGGTGCGCCTCGCTGATCAGCGCCGTCGCCGTTTCGCGCCCTTCCCCGCCGGCCTCCAGCGCCAGCAGCGCGGCGTGTAGCTGGGGCAGCACGTCGTCGTGCAACATGCGGCGCGTGCGCCGGTCGGCGACCTGCGTCGCTGCCAGCCGCTCGCGCTGCAGGGCCAGCAGCCGCCGGCCCATCTCCGCCCCGGCCTGCAGGTCAATCAGCCGTTCCCCGCTGGCCCGGGCAATCTCCATCTCCTCCTGCGTGTAGAGCCCGCCGTCGGCCTTATCCCCCAGCAGGAGCAGGCCGATCTGCCCGCGCTCGCCCCACAGAGAGATAGCCCACGTCGCCCCCGCGTAAACGGCCGGGTCCAGCGGGACACGCAGTATCTCTGGAGAGGCAAGCTGGCGGATGACTGCGTCCAGCGGCGGCAGCGGTTGGGCCGCCGGATAAGCCAGCGGCGGCCCGGCAAGCGGCGCCAGCGGCCCCAGCGCCACCAGATAGCCGCAGCGCGCGCCCAGGACATGGCGGCAGAGCGCGGCAAAGGGCGCCGTGGCATCCAGCTCCGGCGGGTGTGTCAGAGGCGCGCGCTCCCCCTTTTCCGGCGCCAGCAACTGGTCGTAGAGCTGCTGGCTGCTGACGAAGGGGCGCAGCGCGGCAATCGTCCGTTCCCGCTCGCGGTAACTTACCCAGACCAGCATGGCGAAAAAGACGGTCATCAGCACGGCCGAGAGCAGCACGCCGTAGACAGGCCGCAGCCCGGCCGTCAGCGTCAGGCCGACGAGCAGCCCGTAGCCCACGGCGAGCAGCAGGGCGCGCTGCCACTGCCGCCGCAGGCCCCGTCGCGGCAGCGTCTTGCCCGTGAAGATCTCGTAGGAGACGACCGCCTGCCCCAGCAGCACCACCGCGGTGGTGATGAGCAGGCTGGTCACCAGGTCGAGCCAGGCCAGCGTTGCCAGCACGTTTTGCGACAGCAGGTAAACGCCGTCGGGCGTGCGCACCACCAGCAGCATCCACGATAGCCCGCCGATGACCAGCAGGCTGACCAGCAGGAAGAGCAGCGTCGCCGCCACCAGCCAGGGACGGGCACGCTGCCGGGCGAGATCGCCCATGATACGCTCGGTGGGGCCGGGGCGCAGCAGTGCCTCCAGCGACAGGCCGATACACAGGGCCAGGTAGACGGCATAGCCTGCGCCCAGCAGCGTCGCGCCGCCCAGCTCGTAGATGGCGAAGCGCAGCGGCAACAGCGAGAGGGTCTCTGGAAACGGATTGAGATAGATGATGGCCGACACGATGCCCGCCGCCACTGCCAGCAGCAGCAGCCACAGCCAGCGCCGCCTGCGCCGCGTCCACGCGCTCTGCGGCGAGCTGCCATACCCGGCATACCAGATCATCGCCAGATACCAGAACAGCGGCATCGCCACAGCCGGCAGCAGCGCCCCATACCACCAGAAGCGGGCCGCGCGTGTTAGCTGGCCGAAGTCCAGGGAGAGAAAGGCGGTGTGGCTGACAAAAAACGCGCCCCCGACGAGCATTCCCCCGCCTGCAAGCCAGATCCCCCAGGCCCGGCGGTCGGCGTTCAGCAGCACCGTCGCCCCCAGCCACAGGAGCAGAATCGCGTTGGCCAGCGAGACGGCGACGGTGGCCCAGTCCAGCCAGAAGAGGCCGCTCACGCCCCTACTCCGCCCACGGCGCCCACTCTCCGCGCTCGTCCAGCACCCAGGGCTCGCCCGCTTCATCCCACTGAATCAGCCGGCCGGCGCGCACGATGATCGCCGCTCGCGTGCGCGCCACCTTCTCGTCAGTCGCCGTCTCGTTCAGCCCCCACGCCGTGTAAATCTGCCCGTTGATCCGGCTGATCGTGCGCTTGTCGCGAAAGCCCATGCGCGCCGCGATCTGTTCGTTGCTCAACCCCTGGGCCAGCATCCGCGCGACCTGCTGTTCGTTCGGCTCCAGCAGGGCCATCGGCGACTGCTCGTCCTTATGCCGCACCTCCTGCACGCGCGCCTCTACTTCCGGGTCGATGAAGCTGCGTCCGGCGGCGGCGTCGCGCAGCAGGGGCACGATCAGCGCCGGCAGCAGGTAGTTCGACTTGCGCACGTAAGCGTAATGGCTGAGGATGCCCGATCGCCGAAAGTCGCGGTAGTAGGTGTCGTCGTCCTGGATGGAATAGAAGACGACCGGATGGCGCGGCAGCTCGCGCCGGATGGCGACGGCAGCCTCGATGCCGTTCATCGCGCCTTCGAGCTGCACGTCCATCAGCACGGCGTCCGGCGGCGGCTCGCTTTCCAGGCAGCTCTGCACCGCCTCCTCGCCGCTGCCGCAGGCATAGACGACGCTTATCTCGCCCGTACTCTCCAGCCCTCGCACCATCGCGGGGCGCAGCTTCTCGTTGTCTTCGACCACCAGGATACGCATCATTCTGACTCCCTATCTTACTCCACAATACCCTGCTCCCGGTAGCCGTCCGCGGTCAAGCACTCAGGTGCGCCATCCGGTGTGCTCAGATTGTCGCTCCGCCGACCCGTTCGCCGTATGCTGAACCATGTCGCCGCGCAGGTAGCCCCGGCCGTGCCGGAAAGGAGAAGCGAATGGCCTTCAAGACGATCCTGATCCGTATGCTGCTTGCCATTATCGGCGGCATGATGACCGGCATCAGCCTGACGAGGCCCTCCCGCCCATGAAAGAAACCGTCGCCGCCTCTATACCCTCGCCGCGCGATACCATCGCCACACGGCTGCTCGGCGCGGCTGTGCTGCTTGGCTTGCTGGCCAACGCCCTTTTCTTCGACCAGCCGCTCGGCCTCAACGTGACGCTCTTCCTGCTCGCCCTCCTTGGCGCCGCCCTGCTGGCCGGCCGCAGTAAGGGTATCCGCCCGCTGCACCGCAACCTCTGGCTCGTGGCACCACTGATGCTCGTCGCCGTCTCCACCGCCCTGCGCGTGCAGCCCTTCCTGACCTTCCTCAACCTGGTCGCCGCCATGGGCCTGCTGTTGCTGCTGGCCCATTATTACACGGCGGGCTCGCCGTTCACACTCACCCTGCCCGGCTACCCGCTCGTCGCCGCCCGCGTGGCCCTGCACAGCCTGGGCGATACCGTCACTCTGCTGCCCCACGTTGACCTTCGCCGGCTGCGGCTCCGCGGCGACCTTGCCCGGTCCGTGCTGCGCGGCCTGCTCCTGGCCGTGCCGATTTTGCTCTTCTTCACCGGCCTGCTTGCTGCCGCCGACCTCATCTTTGCCCAGGCCGTCAGCCGCTTTTTCCACCTGGCCTGGCTCGAGAAGATCGCCGAATCGCTCTGGCGGCTGGCCTTCATTCTCGCCGTCGCCTGGATCAGCGCCGGAGGGCTGGCCTTTGCCCTGCTGCGCGGAGCCCTGCCCGCGCCGGGCGGCTGGGTGAGCGAGCGCGTGCGCGACGTCGTGCGTCTGGGCATCGTCGAGGCGGCGGTTGTGCTGCTGCTCGTCGATCTGCTCTTCCTCGCCTTTGTCTGGATCCAGGCCTTTTACCTCTTCGGCGGGCAGGCCCACCTCGCGCTGGCCGAAGGGGTCACCTACGCCAGCTACGCCCGGCGCGGCTACTTCGAGCTGCTGGCCGTGGCGCTGGTTGCCCTGGCCCTGCTGCTGCTTCTCGTCTGGCTCACGCCGCGCGCCAGCCGCCGCGCCCGCTGGCTCTTTAACGGCGCCGGAAGCCTGCTGCTGGCCCTGGTCGGCGTCATGCTCGCCTCCGCCTTCTACCGCATCCTGCTCTACGAGAGCGCCTATGGCCTGACCCGCCTGCGCCTCTACGTCCACGTCTCGCTCGTCTGGCTGGCGCTGCTGCTGGCCTGGACGCTGCTCACGCTCTGGCTACCCGGCGGCGAGCCGCACACGACGCACCGCTTCGCCACAGGCGCCTTCTTTGCCGCCCTCGGCTTTCTGCTCAGCCTGAACCTGCTCAACCCCGACGCGCTCATCGCCCGCCACAATCTCGGCCATTATCTCGCCGGCGGGCAGTTCCAGCCCGAAGCAGGCGCCGCAGACCTTCGCGTCGCTACCGGCATCGACGCGGCTTACCTGACCTGGCTGGGCGACGACGCCGTGCCCGTGCTCGTCGATGCCGTCACCCTCGTCGAGGGTCAGGAACGCGAGTCCATTTGCACGACCCTACGCTGGCGGCAGATGCGCTACGTCCAGGGCGATCCCTGGTTCGCCTTCAACCTCGGCCGCCTGCGCGCCCGGAACGCGCTCCGGCAGGAGGGCTGGCAGGAGCTCTGCCCGCCGCTGGAAGATGTCCGCGCGCCAGATTATGAACCCGGCAGCGTATCGCCCGGACCCTGACGCCGAAGGCCCACCTGGAGAATAGATTGGATGCGCTTGAAGAAACCACGCTTTGCCCGCCCCCATCTGCCCCTGCCGGTCCTGTTTCTGCTGGGCTTCAGCTCGCTTGCCGCGCTGGCTTTCGTCGCCGTACGCTGGCGCTACAGCGGCTTCCCCTTCTACCTCTTCCTCGTCTGGAACCTGTTCCTGGCCTGGATGCCGCTGGCGGCCGCCTGGATGGTCCTGCACCTGCGCGGCCTGCTGCCGCGCCTCGCCGTCGGTAGCCTCTGGCT
The DNA here is from genome assembly GCA_012515125.1 of Chloroflexota bacterium. Classification (GTDB taxonomy): domain Bacteria; phylum Chloroflexota; class Anaerolineae; order Promineifilales; family Promineifilaceae; genus JAAYYY01. Next base: position 13,067 of record JAAYYY010000205.1, on the reverse strand, counting down.
GCTCTTTCTGCCCAACGCCCCCTACATCCTCACCGATCTACTGCACCTCGGCCGTGCGCCTGGCGCTCCCCTCTGGTTTGACCTGCTCCTCCTGCTGACCTACGCCCTGACCGGCCTGCTCCTCGGCTTTGTCTCTCTGGCAATGCTGCAGAATGCCGTAACCGGGCGATACGGCCAGGCCGCCGGCTGGCTCTTCGCCATCAGCAGCCTCGCGCTCAGCAGCTACGGCGTCTACGTCGGCCGTTTCCTGCGCTGGAATAGCTGGGACCTGCTCCTGCGGCCCGGCGCGGTGCTCGGCGACACGGCCCGCCTGCTCGGCGATCCCCGCCCCTGGCTCTTTTCCCTGGCCCTCGCCGGCCTCCTGTCCGCCAGCTACGCCCTCTTTGCCCTTCTGCCTCGCCTGCTTTACCCGGCCGAGCACGACCACCGGCGTGGCAACATGCATCCCGCCGGCTGATTTCGCTCACCATTCTCATTTTCTACTATAGACCATACGTTCTACCTCATGCTATACTGTTTCCTGGCGGCGTTGTCGCCACCTTTCCCGTCCAGGTCGCAACCCGAAAAGGAGATCAGTCTATGCAAAAGGTAACAGCTTATCCCAACGGTATCTTCTGTTGGGTCGATCTCTCGACCAGCGATTTTGAAGGCGCTAAAGCCTTCTACTCGCAGCTTTTCGGCTGGGAGGCCGACGACCCGCCGCCTGATGGCCCGCGGTACGCCAACTTCCGGCTCGACGGCCTGACCGTCGCCGGCATGGGCGAGCTGATGCCCGACCAGCAGGCCCAGGGCATGCCCTCACACTGGTCCTCGTACGTCAAGCATGACGATGCCGAGGCCATTGCCGCGAGGATTACCGAAGCCGGCGGCACCGTGATCGTGCCGCCGATGGACGTGATGGAAGAAGGGCGCTTCATGATGGCCCAGGATCCGGTTGGCGCATTTTTCGGCGTCTGGCAGCCGGGCCGGCATACCGGCGCGCAGCTCGTCAACGCCCCCAACGCCCTGGTCTGGAACGAGCTGCAGACACGCGACTACAACGTCGAAAAAGCCATCGCCTTCTACAAGCAGGTCTTTGGCTGGGACGAGGTGCGCCAGCAGGAAGGTTATGTTGGGCTCGCCGTGGATGGGCGTCGCCAGGCCGGCATCCTGCCGCTGGACGAAAGCCGGGCCAACATCCCCAGCAACTGGACCGTCTATTTCCTTGTAGACGACGTGGCCGATACGGTTCGCCGGGCCGAAGCTCTGGGCGCAGAGATCCACGTTCCCGAAACGAACCTCGACGAGCGCAGCAGCTTTGCCGTCATTCGCGATCCCCAGGGGGCTTACTTTAACGTCGTCCACTGGCCCGACGAGTGGATTGATCCGCCGCCCGCCGTCTGATTTTTCCACCGCCACCGAGGGAGCGGGCTGCCCGCATCGCCGCGTCACCCGCTCCCCGTCGCTTGCCCCTTCGCCCACCTTCAGAGAAAATTGGCCCCATCATCGGAGGAGGACAACCATGGTCGAGCAGGAAGAGAGCAAGACAACCCTCACGCCTGAAGTCGAAGAGAAAATCGCCACCACCGAGCACACGATCACCATCGGCGGCGAGGAGATCCGCTACACGGCGACCGCCGGTACGATGGTCTTCAAGGAGGAGTCGGAGAAAGACGGCAAGTTCGAGGGCGAGAAGCCCCGCGCCACCCTCTTTTACGTCGCCTACGCCCGGCAGGGGGTAGACGACCCGGCCGACCGACCGCTGACCTTCAGCTTCAACGGCGGCCCCGGCTCCTCCTCTGTCTGGCTGCACATGGGGCTGCTTGGCCCTCGGCGCGTGGCGATGGCCGACGACGCGGGCAACCTGCCGCGCCCGCCCTTCCGCCTCGTCGAAAACGACGCCTCCCTGCTGGACAGAACCGATCTCGTCTTCATCGACCCGGTTACGACGGGCTTCAGCCGCCCGCTGCCCGGCGAGGAGGCCAAAGGCTTTCACGGCTTCGAGAAAGATATCCACAGCGTCGGCGACTTCATCCGCCTCTATACCACGCGCGCCGGTCGCTGGGGCTCGCCCAAGTTCCTCATCGGCGAGAGCTACGGCACGACCCGCGCCGCCGGCCTCTCCGGCTATCTGCAGGAGCGCCACGGCCTCTACCTCAACGGCATCATGCTTATCTCCTCCGTGCTGGATTTCGGCACGCTGCTCTTCCAGCCGGGCAACGACCTGCCCTACATCCTCTTCCTGCCCACCTACACCGCCACGGCTCACTACCACGGCCGGCTGCCGGCCGAGCTGCAGGGGCGGCCTCTGGCCAACCTGCTCGGCGAGGTCCGCGCCTTCGCCCTCGGCGACTACGCCAGCGCCCTGCTGCAGGGCCACGCGCTGCCGGCCGAAGAGGAGGAGCAGATGGCCCGCCGGCTGGCGGCCTACATGGGCGTTTCCGTCGATTTTGTCCAGCGCCACAACCTGCGCGTGCCCATCTACCGCTTCACCAAGGAGCTGCTCCGCGACCAGGGGCTGACCACCGGCCGGCTCGACAGCCGCTTCACCGGCGCCGACCGGGATAGGGGCGGCGAGCGCTTTGAATACGACCCCAGCTACGCCGTCATCCAGGGGCCTTATACGGCCACCTTCAACGACTACGTGCGGCGCGAGCTGCAGTTCGAGATCGATTTACCCTACGAGATCCTCACCGGCCGCGTCCATCCCTGGAACTACGAGACCTTCCAGAACGCCCACGTCTACGTCGCCGAGACGCTGCGCAAGGCGATGAATATCAACCCCTTCCTCAAGGTCTTCGTCGCCAACGGCTACTACGATCTGGCGACCCCCTTCCTGGCGACCGAATACACCTTCAACCACCTCATGCTGCCGCCCGCCCGCCGCGCCGACGTGACCCTGACCTACTATGAAGCCGGGCACATGATGTACGTGCAGCAGCCGTCGCTCTCCCGCCTCAGGGCCGATCTCGCCGCCTTCCTGGAGAGCGCGCTGTGACGCCGGCTGCCCGCATTGCCCTCTGGGCCGACCAGATCCGCGACATGACGGCCCTCGGCCTGCGCTTCAGCACAAGCAGCCACGACCGCGAAAACTACCGGCGGCTGCAGACGATGGCCCTGGAGATGATGGCCCTGGCCGGCGGCGACGACCTCGCCGCTCTCGAACCGCTACGCGAGACAATCTTTGTCCGGCCCACGCCGATGAGCGTGGGCGACGCCGCGATTATCGACGAGGCAGGCCGTATCCTGCTCATCCGGCGCGCCGACAACGGCCTCTGGGCCATGCCCGGCGGCGCGATTGCCGTGGGCGAGACGCCGGCCGAAGCGACCATCCGGGAAGCGTGGGAAGAGGCCGGCGTGCGCTGCGAGGCGGTGCAACTCGCCGCCGTGCACGACTCCCGACTCTGCGGCAGTCTTACCCGCTACCACCTCTACCATTTCCTCTTCCTCTGCCGCCCGCTCGAAGCCGAAGGCACGCCCGGCCCGGCCAAACACCCCCAGGAAGTGCTCGAGGTCCGCTGGTTTGCGGAAGCCGAGCTGGCCGGCTTGCCCGTCGATCCCGGCCACATCAGCCGCATCCCCGTCGCCTACAACGCCTGGCGTGGCGACCCGCGCACCTATTTCGACGCCTGAATTGCCTCTCAGTCGCCCGCCTCGATTGCCTCCAGCGCCGGCAGGAACACTTCGTCGACATAGAAGGGCTGCTCGTCTGCGCTGCTGAAGAGAATGACGATGTAAGTCAGGCCGACGGCATCGACCAGCGCCAGGTTGGCCGGCGTGCCCTGCACGTCCGTCTCGTAAAGCGTCCACGCTCGCCCGGCCGCATCCACGTATTCGCCGCTGGTCTGCGGCGTATCCTCCAGCCCAAGCTGGTCCGAAAGCAGTGTCAGGAACAGGTCGGCATCGCCGCCCGCCACGACCTGCTGTAGCAGAAGCGTCTGGTCCAGCGCAGTCTGCTGCCGGGCGTAGGCGCCATTACCCTGCGCCTCCCAACCCTCGGGCACGACGCCGCTATATTCTGTGCCCAGTATTTCCTCCGTGAAGGGCACCAGAGTCACAGCTTCCGGCTCGCCCGGCAGAATGAAGGATGGGCCGGCCATCTGCGCGACACAGCCGGTATCCAGCTCGGCTTCCGGGGCCTCCAGAAAATCCAGCGCAATCTGCAGCGGGCAGGGGTGGTCTACGCTGACGCCGTGCCCCAGGCCGGGGAACTGCACGAAAGTGGCGTTGTCCAGTGTTTCCGCTACCTGTTCTCCCCATTCGGGCGGCGTAATCGGATCGTACTCGCCGGCCAGTACCAGCGTGGGAATGTCGCTGCTCGCCGGCTCATTCTCCAATGCGGGCGCTGCCGGCACGTCCCACAGCGCGCAGGCCTGCACCTCCTCGACGGCAGCGCCTTCGTAATAGTCGCGCAGGCGCGGGTTTTCAACGTCGTCTAGCTGTTCCTCGCCGGCGAAAGCAACCTCTTCGGCGCACTGCACGGCGTAATACATGCCCACGCTTGAGTACTCGTTGTTCAGGATAAAGTTGGAGAGCAGGGTGCTCAGCAGCTCGTAATCACCGCTCTCCATGTCGGCGATCAACTGCGGCAGTAGCTGGATAACGTCCGACGAATAGAGCGACTGGAAGAAGATGGCGATCAGGTCGTCGCCCTGCAGCGCCGCATCGTAATTCTGGCGGTCAAAGACGTAGAAGACGGGCACCGTAATCGGTTCCTCGTCCAGCGCCGCGACCAGCGCATAGAACCGCGCTTCCAGATCGGGAAAGGCTTCCGCGCAATCCGGGTCGGCTTCGCAGCCGGCGAAGAAAGTCTCAAAGGCCCGGCTGGCGTTGGCCGGCATCTCCGCCACCAGATCGGCGGCGATCGGATAGCTGGAGTCGAGGATGACGCTGCGCACCCCTTCCGGGTAGTCGCGCATAATGGTCTGCGCCAGGCGCGTACCATAGCTAATACCGTAGAGATTGAACTGCTCGTAGCCCAACGCCCGGCGCAGGTCGTCCACGTCGGCGGCGCTCGCCGCGCTGTCGTAGACCGCCAGATTGACGCCCTCCGCCAGCAGCCGCTCGCGGCATTCGCCGAGCATCTCCAGGTACAGGGCGTTTACCTCTTCGTCGGACAGGATATCGTCCAGTAGATCCAGAGCCAGCTCCGTGCTCTCCGGACAGGCCAGGGACGGCTCCGAGTAACCCGTACCCCGCTGGTCGAACATGATGAAGGTATGGTCTGCCAGGAACGGCGCAAAGCGTTGTTCAAAGGTGAAGGGAACCAGCTCCAGCGCGTCGCCGCCCGGTCCCCCTTCCAGATAGACAATCGGCTCGGCTGCCGGCGCGCTGCTCTCGCTGGCAAAAATAGCCACGTGCAGGCGGATCGTCCGGTCGTTCTCGGGATCGTCGCGATCCTCGGCCACGATCAGGTAACCGCACTCGACGTCAACACCCCCCGGCACGATAAAGTTACAGGCGGCCTCTTCAAAGTGCGGCAGCTCGGTCCCTGGCTCGGGGGTCGCCGTAGGCGTTGTCGTCGCCGCCGGGGCGGTGGTCGCCGTTGGCTCCGGCGTTTCCGTCGCCGTCGGAGCCGTGGTCGGCGTGCTGGCCGTCGCCGGTTCGCTCGTCGCCGTCGGCGTCACCACGCCATCACGGCAGCCGGACAATACCGCCAGCAGCAGGAGCCCGCCCAGCAGCCACCTGCAGTAACCGAGAACGCTCTGTTTTCCTTTCAATGCACGTCTCCTTATTGCCGGCTCTCGTGGAACCCGCCATAGTCGCCGGATGATAACCCCTTCCCAATCCGGCAACAAACCGGCTGCAGCCGGACCTCGCTTGCCTTCCATCTGCAGATCAACTAAGCTTCCACCCGTAATCACTGTCCGAGTCCGCCAGCACGGGAAAGGAAAACCTGTGGATCAGATTACTATCTTCGGCGACATTCACGCCAACCTGCCCGCCCTGGAAGCCGTCTTCGCCGACATGGCGGCGCACGGCCTGGACAATCACCTTTACTGTCTTGGCGACCTCGTCGGCTACGGCACCTTCCCGAACGAAGTCATCGCCGCCATCCGCGAGCGACAGATTCCCACAATCATAGGCAACTACGACCAGGGCGTCGGGCACAACAGCGCCGACTGCGGCTGCGCTTGCCCTACCCCCGAAGCCCGCGCCCGTGGCAACCGCTCCATCGCCTGGAGCAAAGCCCATACGACGGCCGAAAACAAGGCTTACCTGCGCGAGCTATTGCCCCAGATCTCGTTCCGGCTGGGCGATCTGCGGGTCGTACTGGCCCACGGCAGCCCGCGCCGCATCAACGAATACCTCTACGAAGACCGCCCCGACGCCAGCCTGGAGCGGCTGCTCGACCTGGCCGAAGCGGACGTGCTCGTCGTGGGTCACACCCACAAGCCCTACCACCGCGTCCTGCCCTCGGGACGGCACGTCGTCAACGCCGGCAGCGTGGGCAAGCCCATGGACGGCGATCCACGCGCCGGCTACGTCGTACTGCGCGCCCGCGACGACAAGCTGGACGTCGAGTTCCGGCGCGTGCCCTATGACGTGGAGAAGGCTGCCCGGGCCATCGAGGCCACGACGATGCCCGGCGGCATGCCCCACGAGTTCGCCGGCATGCTGCGCACGGGCACGGGGTAAGGCATCGGATTGGCGCGGCGGAAAGGTTCTCTGGCGCTTTTCCTGGCCTGTCTCCTGCTGGCGGCCCTACCGATTCTCGCGCCTGTCGCCCGCGCCCAGACGGACAACGTCTGCACCGGACCCTTCCAGTCCGTCAGCCTGCCTCTGAACGACCTCGGACCGGCCGAGTACGTGCGTATGGATGAAGGCCCCACCGGCTATAGCGGCGGCCTTTACCCCGGCGGCAGCAACGTCCGCCCGGCGGCGCACGAAGCAGCAGGGGTTGCTATTGCCCAACAGATCAGGCCGCTCAACTTGCAGGGTCAGCCCGATCCCGCCGGGCACATCGTCATGATTTCGTCTGGGATGTCCAACGCGGCGATGGAGTTTGGCGCGTTCATCAGCCTCGTCAACGCCGACCCTGACGTTCACCCGCAGCTACGACTGATTAACGGCGCGCAGCCAAGCCAGATTTCCACGGACTGGACAGACCCCAATGCGCCCGCCTGGGATCGGGTGGACGCGAGGCTTGCCAGCGCCGGTCTCAGCCCGGCGCAGGTACAGGTAGCCTGGATCAAGAACGTGCGCACGGGCAACGGCCTTTTCCCCCAGCGGGCCGAGCTGCTGCAGGGCGATCTCGTCCAGATCGTGCGCGCGCTCAAGATTCGCTATCCCAACGTGAAGCTCGCCTATCTCAGCAGCCGCACGCGCAGCTACACTTACTGGCACGGACTCAGCCCAGAGCCCGCCGCCTTCGAGAGCGGTTTTTCCGTCAAGTGGCTGATCGAGCAGCAGATTGATGGCGACCCGGCCCTCAACTACGATCCCCAAAGCGGCCCGGTCGTGGCCCCCTTCCTCTCCTGGGGGCCGTACCTGTGGATTGACGGCCTGAACCCGCGCTCCGATGGCCTCGTCTGGTCGCCGGACGACCTCGCACAGGACTGCACCCACCCCTCAGACAGCGGCGTGCAGAAGGTCGCCGCCCAGCTCCTGGAATTCTTCAAGAGCGACAGCACCACCCAGCCGTGGTTCCTCGACGGCCCGCTGCCCCCGCCCCCGACGCCACCGCCGCCGCACACCCATGCCCGTTACTTACCCCTCATAACGTGGGAGCGGTGACCAGAGATCGGGGAAACCCGACCTCTGATCACCGGCCACTGGCTGCTACCTACTGATCCCCGTACCCCTGCGGGTGCTTCTTGTGCCACGCCCAGGCGCTTTCCAGAATGGCCCGCAAGTCGTACCGCGGCTCCCAGCCCAGCTCTTCGCGGATCGCCAGGCTGTCGGCCACCAGCTCAGCCGGGTCGCCGGGCCGGCGCGGGCCGACCTCGGCCGGAATCGGGTGCCCGGTGACCGCGCGCGCCGTCTCGATCACCTCTTTCACGCTGTAGCCCTTGCCGTTACCCAGGTTGTAGGTCCGGCTGCCGGCGTCCAGCGCGCGGAGGGCCAGAATGTGCGCCTGCGCCAGGTCGAGCACGTGAATATAGTCGCGAATACAGGTGCCGTCCGGCGTCGGGTAGTCGTCGCCAAAGATGACGATTTTCTCCCGCTGTCCCAGCGCCACCTGCAGCACCAGCGGGATTAGGTGTGTCTCCGGGTGGTGCTCTTCGCCCAGGTCTTCGTGCGCAGCGCCGCAGGCGTTGAAGTAGCGCAGCGCCGCGTAGCGCAGCCCGTGGATACGGTCCATCCAGTAGAGGATGCGCTCCAGAATATGCTTCGATTCGCCATACGGGCTGCCCGGCACGATCCGCTCGCTGCTCTTGATCGGCATCTCCGCCGGGTCGTCGAAGAGGTTCGCCGTCGAGCTGAGGATGAAGCGCCGCACGCCGTGCCCGACCGCGCTCTCGATCAGGTTCAGCCCGTTGACCACGTTATCGCGCAGATACAGGGAGGGCTCGGCCATTGACTCGCCGACGAGCGTGTGGGAGGCAAAGTGCATCACGGCGTCGGGCCGGTGCTCGGCCATGACCCGCTCCACCAGCGCCCGGTCGGCCAGATCGCCCTCGACGAAGGCGGCTCCGGCCGGAACCGCTTCCCGGTGGCCCATATACAGGTTGTCCAGAACCACCACTTCGTCGCCCTGGCGGATCAGCTCCCAGGCCACGACACTACCAATGTACCCGGCGCCGCCGGTCACAAGCACTTTCACGTTGATTTCTCCTTGATGATTGGAATCCGGCAATTATCGTCGCATTCAGGAGAAAGCCAAGCAGCACCCTCGAGAGGGTCTGCGAACAAGCTGTCGCCTGGAGAAAGGCTAGGGTCGCGTTACGGTTGACGGGTTCTGGATGGACGAATATCCGTAACCAACGACACTTCAATCCGCCCTGGCATTTTCCACGCTTCTAGTCGCCCGCAGTAAAGGTAATCACTTCGTAGGAAAAGCTCCGTGGGCTGCCCTCGGCGATGACATTCTGAAGCGTAACCGAGTACGTCGTGTCCTCATTCGGAATGGACTCGTTCGGCTCCCAGACAATCGTGTTCTCGCCAAAACCGGTTGCGACAGGGCGGACGGTCACCGCCACAGCCTGACCGTTCCGAGACATCGAGACCGTGGCGGCTGAGAAATCGGCGCCCGGATAGGCAAACGACCAGCGCGGATAGACGACCTGACGGGGCACATAACCGGGAGGCGGCCAGGCGACATAGTCATCTCTTGTCTCCGGGCGCTCACCCCAGCTATTCTCGTCGTCAAATACCCAGAGGGCGTTGGCCGCCGGGTGGCCGCCGGTGGGCGGCACATCACCTGTGCCCATATACTGGGTTTGTGGATACAAAATCCAGCGGCGATGGCCGACGAAGTAGTTGCCGTCGCCGGGATCTGCTATATAGCCACTGATCGCCTGCGCCCCGTAAATCCCCAGGAAGAGGTTGGAGCTGCTCGCGCCTTCATAGCCGTCGTCGCTGAAACAGTCCCAGCTTGCCGGCGGCGTATGGCTCAGCTGGTTGTTGACGCTCATGATTAAGGCGGCTGCCTGCGCTTTCTGGTTGTACTCCGCCTTGAAGCCAGTGACCGGCGGGATGCCGCTCATCCGCCGGAAGTAGTTGATCCGGCGCAGAACGGCATCCTGGAACTGCGCCGAGGTCGTTCCCGGACTACAGCTCCCATGATTGCCCGTCCACGCCGGCGCAATTCCCTCAGAGGCCCTGTAGTCGACCAGATAGAACTGCTCGACAGCCGACCTGCTGCCGGTGTCAAGCCAGGGCGGCGCTTCGCCTGTGCCCGGCGCGAAGAGGGCCGGCAGGAACGTCTGCCTGAGCGTCTCTGCCGCGATCTCTGCCTCGTCTACCACCTTAGGGCGTGTCGGGAACGGCAAAGGCTGGCCGGGAGCGGAGCCACTCGCCCACAGATTGGCAGTAATGCCTATGAAGATGAGGAATACGGCAAAGAAGAGGCTCAACAGCTTGGGTCTGCTCATCTGATTCTCCTCAACTGGGCGAACCGGCTCCATTGAGCCTTACGCCTGGCAGCATGAAACTCCTCACTGCCGGCGCACGGGAGGGCAGGCAGCCAGGATCGCTGCCCAGTATAGGTCAACCTGGCCAAAGCCAAAAGTGATGAACGTCAGGCGGCGCTGTCTGGCGGCAAGCTGCGGACAGCGCTGTCGCCATGTCCGCCCGCGGCCAGCCCTAAAAAGCTTCCACGGCAAAGCCGAAGACCTTGCCGATCAGCTCGATATCCTTGCGGTTGTGCCCGGTCGTCAGCAGGTAGTGGTGCGACGAGATGTTATTCACCATCCGGTGGCCGTCGGCAACGCGCAGCACGCCGCCGTTGAGGCAGTCGGAATCGTCATACTGCACGTACCCTTCGAGCTGGCCTTCGACCACTGTCATCCTGTCCATCGTGGGCATCAGCTTGGCCAGCGTCATCGGCCCCTCGGGCAGGCGCGCGTCCAGCGCAATGGCGTTGGGGTCGGTGATCGCCAGCACGCGCGGCTTCACCTGCCACTCGGTTGCAAAAGTTTGCGGCACGACGCCCAGGTAGCCGCAGTGGGCCACGAGGATGTGGTTCTCCGGCTCGTCCACCTCCGGGAAGTTGGGGATACGCTCGTGCTTGAGCGCCGCCTGGCCCATCAGGAACGGATACAGGTTGGTCATCATGATGGGCACGTCGAGCGTTTTGTGCAGGATGTGCTTGGTGAGCATCGACATTGTGTCGGCCTCGCAGCCCCAGATCAGCCCCTTTTCTTCGTAGAGCATGTTCCAGGCCAGGCAGGGCGTGGTGTCCGAAAAATGGGACTCGTTGAGGCAGTTGATGCCCATGCCGGCGACGTGGCTTTCTGCTTCCAGCTCCGCCTTGAGGGCGATGTACATCTTCACTGCGCTGCGGAGCTGCCCCGGCCCCAGCCCGCTAGCCGGCAGATTCCACTGTGCCCACACGGCGTCGGCCTGCGCATCGGGCAGGGCTTTGGCCCGTGCCGCCAGCTCCTTGAAGCTGCGCTTCTCAATGGTGACGCCATAGTGGTCAAAGATGCGCTGCACGGCTTCGACTTCCCACCAGTAGAAGCGCTTGAAGATGTCCGCCTGGAAGCCTTCGCCGGGGTTGTCCTGGTAGACGATGAACTTGCTCTCGCTCAGCGCGCGCCGCACCGCCAGCGCCCGGCAGGCCGTCTTCGTCTGCTCCAGGTTATACGGCGCGATGGGATCCAGCCCCTCGACGCGCAGGTAGTTGGCAATCTCCCAATCCCACATGTTGATCGTGCCGAACTCGCTGGTCACCAGCAGCACCGGCCGGTTCATCGCCTTAAACGCGTCCAGCTTACGATAGGCCTCGCCCAGAAGCTGGGGGAAGATCACGGCATCCGCTTCGTCCGGGATAGCCGCGCCCAGCGCCACCGGCTCCAGAAAGGTCGCTTCGCCGGCCAGCATCTCCTGCAGTCTTGCCAGTTGCCTGTCAAAATCCTCATCACGGCCCGGATCGAAATAGACCGGAGCCAGTCTTGCTTTGCTCATCGTAAAACCTCCTCTCTTGCTATCTGTCAGGGAGCTACGGGTTGAAGCGGCTGCCTTCTCCAGACGCTCAAACAGCTCCGGCGTTATCGGGACATTCAGCGCCTCACCGATGACCTGCGACCAGCCGTGGATGAAATAGACCCAGCCATCTTCGACGCGCAGGTTGCGCTTTTCGGCCTGCGCCAGCGCCTGGTGCATGAAGTCCAGCTCGCCGCGATAGTTGAACTCCCAGGCGATGCCGTCCTGCGGGAACACGCCCGCGTCCGTCAGCGGCGAGCCGGGGGTATCCTTGCCCATACCGGTGGCGTTAATGACGATACTTCCGGGCGGCAGCTCGGCCATCAGCCGGTCATTCACGCGCGGGTCGTCGTTGCAGACGTAGACGATCTCGATGTCCGGTTCCAGCGAATCGACCATCTGCTTCATGTGGTCCAGCCGCCCCTGCGAGCGGTTGACGACGACGATTCTCTCCGGCCGGTCGCCGGGCTGCTTCTTGTTGATCAGATGGAGCACCGTCGCCACCGACGAGCCGCCGGCCCCCAGCAGCAGAACATGGCCGCCTGTCCGCCCGAAGTAGTTCTCGCCGACGATCGCGTCCATGCTCAACCCGGCGGTGATCGGGTCTTTGGCATAGCCGGCGAGACGGCCGTCCTCCCGGCTGGCGATACAGGATACCTCGCCGGTCAGCCCGGCATAGGGGTCAACCTCGTCGAACAGGTCGCGCGCGGCGTTGAAAAGGTCGATCTTGTGCGTGGTCACCAGCGCGCCCAGGCTGTTCGGGTCATACTTGATCTGCGCCACCGAGCGCCGGTACGCCTCCGGGTCGTCGTGGATGGCGTGGTCGATCCCTTCCAGCACCACCTCCGGCCGGCCCATCTCCTGCATCCACAGGGGAAAGACCTTGTTGATCGAGGACTTGCCGGTGGTCACGCCAATAAAGTAAAAAGTGGGCACCTCTTTGGTGACGATCTCATATTCCAGGCTGCGATTGCCGTCGGGCGTCAAGTCGTTCACTGCTACTCCTGTTGTGTTTGTTGTCGATAAAGGTGAGCGCTTTACGAGCGGGCGGCGGAAACCGCAGCGACAAAGGCGCGGGCCAGCTCCGTGATCTCGTCCCAGTGGCCCGCTTGCACGAGAGGCTTCGGACAGAGGTTACTGCCCGCGCCGACGGCAAACGCGCCCGCCGCAAACCAGTCGGCCAGATTGCCGGCTTCGACGCCGCCCGTAGGCATGATCGGGATATCGGGAAACGGCCCGCGGATGGCCTTGAGATAGGCGGGCCCGCCGAGCGAGCCGGGAAAGAGCTTGACCACGTCGGAGCCCAGCCGGTGGGCGCGCACGATCTCGGTCGGGGTCAGCGCGCCGATCATGACAACGCGGCCCGTGGCGACCATCGCCCCGGCAAGCGCCTCGTCAATCATCGGGCTGACGAGGTAATGAGCACCGGCGCCGGCCGCTTCCTCAGCCTGCTCGGGGCAGGTGAGCGTGCCCATGCCCAGCAGGATCTCGTCCCCATA
>JAAYYY010000204.1 GCA_012515125.1 Chloroflexota bacterium | reverse complement strand
GGCCTCGACCTGGAAATGCCCGGCCCGGCGCGCTACCAGGGCCCGGAGGTCGCGGAGATGGTACGCCGGGGCGAATTGGACGAAGCGCTCGTAGACGACAAGGTGCGCCGGCTGCTGCGCACGCTCGAGCGCGTGGGCGCGTTCGACAACCCGGAGCTACAGCCCGAACAGGCCATCGACCGGCCTGAACACCGCGCGCTGGCCCGCGAGATTGCCCGTGAGGCCATCGTGCTGCTCAAGAACGAGGGCAACCTGCTTCCTCTCGATTCTGAGGGCGTGCGCTCCATCGCCATCATCGGCGAAAACGCCAGATGGCCACAGCCAATGGGCGGCGGCAGCAGCAACGTCAACCCGCACTACGTCATCTCCCCGCTGCAGGGCATCCACGAGCGCGCCGGAGCGAACGTAGAGGTGCGCTACGCCCTGGGCACGCCGATGCACCGGTACCCGCCCGTCTGCAACCCGGCGTGGCTCACGCCGGCCGGAGCGCCGGGCGAGCAGGGGCTGGCCCTGGCCTCCTTCGACAATCCGGAGCTGGCCGGCGAGCCCGTGTACGAGGAAATAACCCGTCGCTTTTCGCTGAGCTGATTTGGCGAAAAGATCCCCTACGTGCAACCCGGCAGCTTCTCACTGCGCCTCAGCGGCGCCTTCACCGCACCGGAAGACGGCGCCTATACCTTCAGCCTGTTCAGCGTGGGCCGCAGCCGTCTCTTCCTGGACGACGAGCTGGTCATCAACCAGTGGGATCATCCCGGCGCGGAGGAGTGGAACGAGTGGCAGGAAAGCGCCTCGATCACCCTCCACGCAGGCGAGACTGTGCCGCTGGTTGTCGAATACAGCAGCTCCCTGGGCAGCCGGTGGCGCGCCCTGCGGCTGGGCTGCCAGACGCCGCTGCCGGAGGATCCCATCGCCGCCGCAGTGGAGGCTGCCGCCACTGCCGACGTAGCCATTGTCTTTGCCGGCCTGACCAACGAGTGGGAGAGCGAGGGCTTCGACCGGCCCGACATGCGCCTGCCTGGCGCGCAGGACGAATTGATCCGCCGCGTGGCGGCAGCCAATCCCCGCACCGTCGTCGTCCTCAACTGCGGCTCGCCTGTCGAGATGCCCTGGCTGGACGAGGTGCCTGCGCTGCTCCAGGCGTGGTACGCGGGCCAGGAAATGGGCCACGCCATCGCCGACGTGCTCTTTGGCGACGTGAGCCCGTCGGGCCGCCTGCCGGTGACGTTCCCCCGCCGCCTGCAGGATAACCCGGCTTACATCAACTATCCGGGCGAAAACGGCCAGGTTCGCTACGGCGATGGGCTGTTCGTCGGCTACCGTTATTACGACGCTAAACAGATCGAGCCCCTCTTCCCCTTCGGCTATGGGCTTTCCTACACCGAGTTCAGCTATGGCGATCTGACCCTCGACCGGGAGCAGCTTGGCCCGGGGGAGGCGCTCGAAGCGCGCCTGACCATCGCCAACCGGGGCAGCAGGCCGGGCCAGGAGGTCGTGCAGCTCTATCTTCACGACGAGGAATCCAGCCTGCGCCGCCCGCCGAAAGAACTCAGGCGCTTTGCCAAAGTCATGCTCCAGCCGGGAGAGGAACAGACCGTTACCTTCACGCTCGACGGCGACGATCTCGCCTTCTATGACCCGGCATACGGGGGCTGGATTAGCGAAGCGGGCGCCTTCCAGCTTCTGCTCGGCCCCAACGCCGCCGATATCCGCCGGCGCGCTCGCTTCACCTGGACAGGCGCAGCCGCCCGAGCGGCGCGCACAGATCCCAACGGCCACCTGCACACGGGGCTATTGCTGAAGACGCTCCTTGCCGACCCGGAGGGCAAGCGGGTACTGGAGCGCCATCTGGGCGAGTTGCTCAAGCACCCGCAGGCGGAGATGGCTATGGAGATGTCGCTCGACCAGCTTGCGGCTATCGTGCCCGACCTGCTCACCGCCCAGAAAATGCGAGCTATTCAGAACGATCTCGCCGGTTAGGTGCAAGGGCCCGCGCCTTAGGTTGTCGGCGCGGGCCGTTAACCTCCCATTTCGACGCGCACAATCTGCACGCCGTCCTCGACCCGGACGTCGATGATGCGTGGCTCCCGCTCCTGCTTGACCACACTGATGTTCCCGCTGCGCTCCAGGCGAGCTTCTTTGACGCGCTCGAGACCCCCCAGATTGGCATTGTCACGCAAGGCCGAAAAGAGATCCTTCTTGCTGATGTGCACGTTCTGCATGGCGTCCCAATCAATCTCGCCGTCGCGCACCAGCACTTCCGTTGTGCCCTTCACCCAGTTGCCGAAGTGATCCGAACGGAAGCTGACGATGGCAAAGAGCCAGTGGAGCAGAATCAGGGCCAGCGCGCCTCCAAGAATGGTCTCGAAGAAAGTGGCGGAACCCGTAATGGCTCGGCTGAGCACCGAGCCGAGCATGAAGCCCAGGACCGCGTCCAGCGCCGCATACTGACCCAGAAAGCGTTTTTCGCCAATCCGCACGAGCACAATGGCGGCAAGATAGACAACGACGGCGCGCAGGGCCATCTGCCACAGGGCGGGCGAGTCCGCGCCAAGCCCCAGCAACTCACTGACGACGGGCCAATCTTCTCCGATCATGTCCTTGCCTCCATCTTTCTCTATCCTGTCTGTTATTCGCTTCATAACTGCGGGCACAGATAGACGGGGGGTGTCATTCGTTATCGTAGGATAGATGACGCAACGGGAAAAAGCCAGACTGGAGGAGGTGCCATTCACCGGGAAATGAAACGCCCTCAAGGCCCTACAGCACCACGCGCTCCTCGGGATAGCGCACCGATTGCCCTCGGGGCGCCATGCGTTGTACCAGGGCCACGACCAGCGTGATGGCTCCCAGGCGGCCCCAGAACATCATCAGGATGATAATCAGTCGCCCGAAGGTGTTGAGATCGTCCGTGATCCCGAGACTGAGGCCGACCGTCGCAAAGGCCGACGTCACTTCAAAGAGCACCCTGTTCATCGTCAGGTCGTGGGTCATCAGGATGAGCCAGGAGGCGAAAACCACGCTGAAGAGACTGATGAAGAGGATCATCGCGGCCCGCCGCACCGTGCCCGCGGAAATCGTCCGGCGCGCTATCTGGACCTCGCGATGGCTATGCGCGTAGCTCCAGAGCGCGACGGTCAGCACGACCAGGGTGCTCGTGGTGATCCCGCCGCCCATCGAGGCCGGTCCGCTGCCGATAAACATCAGGCTCATCACCAGTAGCTGGCTCTCGGGCACCAGCCGGTTGAACTCCTCAAAACCGGGAAAGCCGGCCGAGCGGGTGGAGACCGATTGGAACAGGCTACGGACCAGTTGTTGGTCAAGCGGGTCATTCTGCAAGACGCCGCCCGGCCGGGCCTCTGGAATGAACAGACCGATCCAGCCGATCAGCAAGAGGGCCAGCGTTGCCCCCAGCGTCAGCCGCGTGTGCAGCGACAGGGGCTGCGGTTTGCGCCAGGTCAGGAGGTCGGAAAGCACCGGAATGCCCAGCCCGCCCAGAAAGACGAGCGCGGCGAGGAGCATCAGGGTCAGACTGTCGCCCGGAATACCCCGGGGGTAACGGCTGAGGCCCACGAAAAGGTCAAACCCGGCATTGCAGAAGGCCGAGATGGCATGGAAGAAGGCGTAGAAAGGGGCATCGTCCGCCGGGACAATGCCGCTGCGCCGCCAATGCAGGTAGAGCAGCAGCGCGCCTAACCCTTCGATGATCAGGATGCCGGCGAGGGCGCGCCGGCTCAAGCGCAAGATTCCCGCCGGCTTATCCAGCCCCAGGCTGCCCGTCAGCGTCAGCCGGTCCATCAGGCTTAGCCGGCCCCGGACCAGGACCAGGGTGACGGCCAGCACAAACATGTAGCCCACCCCGCCCACCTGCGCCAGCAGGATCAGGATCAACTGGCCCCAGCGGGTGAAATCCGTGCTTGTCGTGACGACGGTCAGCCCCGTCACAGTCACGGCTGAGGTAGAGGTGAACAACGCCTCCATGAACGAGAGCCGCTCCCCCGTCGTCACGCCGGGCAACAGAAGGAACACGGTGCCCACGACGATGAGCATGCTGAGGCCGAGGACGAGACGCAGGGAGACAGGCAGGGGGCGGCGCCGGCCCTTCAGCGGGTAGGTGACGTGGGAATGCAGCTGGCTATAGCGAGGGTCCTGCGGCGCGCGGGACATCAGGGCAGTTTCCCAAAGGCCTCTAGTGCTTCGTTGCTGCCCACGGCGACCAGCAGGTCGCTTTCCAGGAGCGGCGTGTCGGCCCTGGGAGAAACGATCAGGTCATTGTCCCGCTTGATCAGCAACACCGTGACGCCCATCCGCCGCCGGAGGTCGAGTTCCTGGAGGCTCTTCCCGGCAATCGAGCTGGGCGTCATCAGCTCTACGATGTCGTGCTGCGGCCCCAGGTGCAGCCGCGCCAGCACAGCCGGTACGGTCAGTTGCTGGGCCAGACGCCGCCCGGCCTCCTGCTCAGGCTGGATCACCTCGTCGGCGCCAACCCGCAGCAAAATCTCGGCCTGCCGGTTGGTCACCGCCTTGCTGATGACGTAGCGCACGCCGAGGTGCTTGAGGCTGACGGTGGTCAGCAGGTTGCTCTCGAAGTCCGCGCCGATGGCAACGATGACCGTGTCGAACGAGGCAATGTCTACTTCGCGCAGGGCGTCCTCGTCCGTCGCGTCAAGGATGACGATCTGTGTCAGGTCGTCAACCAGCCGCTGCGCCAGCTCGGCATCCTGGTCGATGCCCAGCACCGAGTAGCCACTTTCGAGCAGGGCGAGCGCGAGACTCGTCCCGAAACGGCCCAGCCCAATCACCGCAAATTCCGGTCTGTGTTGTCTTTGCCTCATCTTCATCACCTTTCAGGCTGCCCATTGTATGTAAAGCGAGAACAGAGTGCACAAAGTCAGGTGATCGTGGGACATTTCACAAATCGCCGTGGTATAATGGCCGGGACTGCTCCTGAACAGCCCATCGAGAAGTACCATGACCCGTCGAAGACTGCTCTTTTTCCGCGGCCTCTTTGTCAGCGTACTCTGGCTCTGTGCCCTGCTCCTGGTGGCGGCGCTGACCCTGACCGACGATCCCGTCGAAGAGCTGCAGCGTCAGGCCGCCCGCTGGGCCGAACAGAAACCAACTCACTACCGCTACAGCCTGACGAGCGACCGCTTTGGCGCCTCGCTTGTCCTGACCATCGGCGTGGAAGACGACCGCGCTACCTACCCGCGCTACGCCGACGAGGTCAATTTCCCGCTCCCCGAAGACCCGACCGCCTACACCATCGACTGGCTTTTCGCGGAGATCCAGTCGGCCCTGGACGAGGGCGCCGTCATCACCCATAGCCGCTACGATCGCCAGTACGGTTATCCACATACCATCAGCCTGGACTATCCCGACGCCGACGACAACTGGGCCAGCTACAACGTATTCGATTTCGTCGTGCTTGAGGAGAGCCGGGGTCGCTGACGGGACGTTACAGCTCCTCCAACCAGCCGGTAACCAGCCGCAGCCAGCGCTCCGGCTGCTCCAGGTGAATGGTGTGGCCGGCATCCGGCACCAGATCCAGCGTCGCCTCCGGGATAGCCCGCGCCATTTTGCGCGCAATGCCGACAAACTTCTCGTCCAGCGCGCCCGCCAGCAGCAGCGTGGGCGGGCGCAGCTCGCCCAGACGCTCCCATAACGAGGGCTGAACCCCCGTGCCCATCCCGCGCAGGCTGCCGGCCAGCCCGGCCGGGCGGTTCTGGAGCCGCCAGCGGCGCTGCTCCGCGCGCACGGTTTCCGGCAGGGACTGCTGGCTGGCAAACAGGGGTAGCTGCTCCCAGGAGGCGATGAAGCGCTCGATACCCAGCTCCTCAATGCGGGCTGCCAGCGCTTCGTCCTGCGCGGCGCGTTCGACCCGCTCCGCTTCGGTTGCCAGTCCCGGCGAAGCGCACTCCAAGACGAGCGCCCGCCACCGTTCAGGGATGTGCAGCGCCAGGTAGAGCGCCAGCCGCCCGCCCATCGAATAGCCCACGAGCGCCGCTGGGCCGGCAGCCAGGATGTCCAGGAGCGTGGCGATGTCCCAGACCACGCGCTCCATCGCGTAGCGCGCCGGGTCGTCTGGCGCGTCGCTCTCCCCGTGGCCCAGCAGATCGACGGCGATGACCCGGTAGCGCCGGGCAAGCGCCGGCAGCACCGGCGACCACGCCGCGCTGCTGCCTGTAAAGCCGTGCAGCAGCAGCACAGGCTCGCCGGTCCCCTGCTCCACGCAATGATAACTCACGTCGCCAACGCTGATCCGCGGCACTCGACGCTACCTCTGCTGCAGCATCCACACAATCCGCCGGTACGCCAGGAGGTAATGCGCCACGAGCAAGATGGCGAGTACCAGCGCCCAGGTTGGGCGTCCGGCCTGGGCCAGCAGCCAGACAGCGCCACCGAAGAAGACGATCTCCACAAGCAGCCGTACCAGGCCGGGAACCGGAACGACTGGTGTTCCGGGATCGCCCGGGATACGAAAGACGGCCCAGACAGCCGACGCCACGAGCGGCAATCCCAATGCCCACAGCCAGCGCGCCACGCCCACGTGTTGGGTCCATCCCCAATAACCCATCGCTACCAGCGCCGCCAGCTCCAGGAAGAAGCGCAGCGCTGCGTTCATGGGATGCATGTGCATGACCATCGTGCTTAACCTTCTTCCGTATCGTTCCCACTCGCCAGCAGCATCTCACGCACGGCGGCTCGCGCTATCTTTCCCGATGCGGTCTGCGGCAGTTCTTCGACAAACGCAATGCGCCGGGGCAGTTTGTAGCCCGCCAGCAGCCGCCGTGCAAAGTCCTGCAGCGCTCCGGCCGAGAGTTCCTGCCCGGCTGCGGGCACCACCAGCGCCGCCACCTGCTCTCCCCACTCCGGGTCGGGCAGGCCCACCACCGCCACGGCGGCGACCGCCGGATGTGCGCGCAACACCGCCTCCACCTCGGCCGGGTAGACGTTCTCTCCTCCGCTGACGATGATGTCGCTGCGCCGCTGCACCAGCCAGAGATCGCCCTCTTCGTCGAGGTAGCCCATGTCGCCAGTATGCAGCCAGCCGTCCCGCAGCGTCCGGGCCGTCGCCTCAGGCTCCCCGTAATAACCGGCCATCACCGCCGGCCCGCGCACGGCTATCTCGCCAACCCCGCCGGCCGGCAGGGGTGCGCCGCTATCGTCCACGATGCGCACCTGGTTGAACAGCAGCGGCCGGCCCGCGCTGCCCGGCTTCCGGCGCACCTCCTCCGGCAGCATCGTCGCCACCTGCGACGATGCTTCGGTCAGCCCGTAAGTCGTCGCTACAGGCACGCCGGCGGCGGCAGCCTGCGCCACCAACTCCGGCGAGGCGGCTGCCCCTCCGAGCAGCACCAGCCGCAACGTGTCAGGCCAGCTTGACCGCGCCGGCAGCAAGCGGTAGAGCATCGTCGGTACCAGCGAGGCAAGCGTGATCGCCTCTTCGTCCAGGCTGCGGTTCACCGCCTCTACCTCGAAGCCTTCCTGCAGCACGGCTGCCGTGCCATAAAGGCAGCTACGGAAAAGCACAGCCAGCCCGCCTACGTGGTAGAGCGGCAGGATGCTCAGCCACCGGTCGCCCGGCAGCACGCCGATCCGGTAGGCCGACGCCATGGCGCTCCAGAAATGGTTACCATAGGTCAGCATCGCTCCCTTGGGCTGCCCCGTCGTCCCGCTGGTGAAGACGATAGCCTGCACGGCGTCCAGATCGACCGGCTGCGCCGGCCGCGCGCTCTGGCAGGCCGGCAATTCTTCCACAGCCCGCCGCTGCAACGGCGATTGCCTGACGACCTCCGCTGCCAGCGAACTGGTCTCCGCGCTGTGCAGGAGCAGGGCGACGCCGGCCCTGGTCACCTGCCAGGCCAGCTCGGCCACCGTTAGCCGTGTGTTCAGCGGCACGAGCACGGCGCCCAGGCGCATCAGGGCGTGGACCAGCGCGGCGTAGAGCACGCCGTTAGGCAGCAATGCCCCTACCCGGTCCCCGGGTCGCACGCCTGCCGCCGCCAGCCCGCCGGCAAGCTGCTCGACCAGTCGGGCGAGGGCCGCGTAGTCCCAGGAAACGCCATCGTGGCGCAGAGCCAGCCGCCCCGGCGTGGCGCGGGTGCGGGCGGTCAGCCAGTTTTCCATCAGGGCCGGCGGGGGAACTTACTGAAGTCTGGCTTGCGCTTCTCCACGAAGGCGTTGCGCCCTTCCTGCCCTTCCTCGGTCATGTAGAAGAGCATCGTCGCATCGCCCGCGAGCACCTGCAGCCCGGTCTGCCCATCCAGATCGGCGTTGAAGCCGGCCTTGAGGAAGCGAATGGCGATCGGGCTCTTGGCGAGGATTTCCTGCGCCCAGGCGACGCCCTCGGTCTCCAGCTCTTCCACCGGCACCACCTTGTTGACCAACCCCATCTCCAGCGCCTCCTCGGCGCTGTACTGCCGGCAGAGATACCAGATTTCGCGCGCCTTCTTCTGCCCGACGATGCTCGCCAGATAGCTGGCGCCAAAGCCGCCGTCGAAGCTGCCGACAATGGGCCCGGTCTGGCCGAAGACGGCGTTGTCGGCGGCGATGGTCAAATCGCAGATGACGTGCAGGACGTGCCCCCCGCCGATGGCGTAGCCCGCCACCAGGGCTATAACCGGCTTGGGCATCGTGCGGATGACGCGCTGCAGCTCCAGCACGTTGAGCCGGGCCATGCCGTGCTCGTCGATGTAGCCCGCGTGGCCGCGAATCTTCTGGTCGCCGCCCGCGCAGAATGAGTAGACGCCGTCCCTGGGCGACGGGCCGTTGCCGGTCAGCAGCACGACGCCGACCTCGGGATCCATCCACGCCAGACGGAAGGCCTCGGTCATCTCGTCAATCGTCTTCGGCCGGAAGGCATTGCGCACCTCCGGCCGGTTAAAGGCGATGCGGGCCATGCCGTCTGCCTTGTGGTAGGTAATATCTTCGTATTCCTTGACAACTTGCCAATCAGTCACTCCGAAAACTCCTTGTCCTATTCAGCGGTTATCAAGCCGGTCGGATCGCCCTGCCATTCTGGCAGGCAGCATCCTTGCTCGCCCCTGCGGGCTGGAAGCCCGCGCTCCGTCGTGATAGGTGAGCGTCATCTGCCCCGCACTTCGGCCAGTACGGACGCCAGCAGCTCCTGCCGCCGCTCGTGGTCGGCGCGCCCGTCTGTGCACACCTCGACGAGCGCCGGCTCGTCCGCCGCGAGGGCCGCGCGCAGGGCTTCACGAAACGCCGGCCGGCTCTCGACGCGGGTGTAGGCCAGCCCGTAAAGCTCCGCCACCGGGCCGAACTCCAGCCCGTGCGGTGTAACGAACAGCTCGGTAAAGGGCGGATCGATGCGCGACACCGGAAGCCGGCGGAAGATGTTGCCGCCGCCGTTGTTCAGGACCACGCTGATCAGCTTCAATCCATGCTGGCGCACGGCGAGCAGCCCGTTCATGTCATGATAGAAGGTGATATCTCCGGCGAGCAAAATGACGGGATCGCCCGTCGCCGCTGCCACGCCGAGCGCGCTGCTGGTGTTGCCGTCGATGCCGCTCGCGCCCCGGTTGGCGTAAACGTAGAGCGGCCGGGCGCGCGGCCGGGCGAATTGATCGACGTGGCGGATGGGCAGGCTACTGCCGACGAAAAGGCGGCTGTTCGCGGGCAGGAGGCGCATCAGATCGACTACGTAGGCGCCGTCGAACTCGCTGTCGGCCATCGACTTACGCATCACCTGCCAGTAAAGCCCCTCGGTGGCCTGGAGCTGCGCCGCCCAGCCCCACGGCCGGCGCCGCGCGCCCATCTTCGCCAGGATCGCGCCGCAGGTTGCCGTCTCGCCGGCCTGCAGGAAGAGCGTCGTGCGGTGGCTGTCGTCGGCCCAGACGCCGCTCTCGCGCACGTGGATGCGATGTTTGGGGCGGATGCGTTCCAAATAAGCGTTCAGCGCGCTGGAGGTGGGCACAGCGCCGAAGCGCAGCACCAGCTCCGGCTCGGCCCAGCCCGGCTCATCGGCCATCAGGTATGTCTCGTAGCCGCCGAGCACCGCCGTCTCGGCCACCCACGGCCCGAAGCGCAGGCCAGAGAGGGGGTCGGCAAAGATGGGATAGCCGGCATAGCGGGCAAGCGTCGTCACCGCCTCGGCAAAGCCGTCGTTCTGCTTCCGGCGCGGCCCCACGACGATGATGCCGCGCGGGTTGTCGGCCACCATGCTGCCCAGCAGCGTGGCCTGCGCCTCGGTCGGCAGGAGCTGCCCGCGGGTGATTTGCAGGGCAGGCGCGGCCGGTTCCTCGCGAGCGGCTGGCTGCTCGTCCAGCGGCTCGAACGGCTTGCGGAAGGGCGCGTTCAGGTGGACCGGTCCCGGCGCCAGTCCCCCGGCCGTGGCTGCCGCGCGCGCGACCAGCGCCTTGAGGTTGCGCAGCGCCAGCTCCGGCGCCTCCGCTTCCGGCAGCGGCAGGTCCACCGACCAGAGTACCTGGTCGCCATACAGCTTCACCTGGTCGATGGTCTGGTTCGCGCCGCTGTGGCGCAGCTCCGGCGGGCGGTCGGCGGTGATCACCAGCAGCGGCACCCCGGCCATGCGCGCCTCGACGACGGCCGGGAAGAAGTTGGCCGTCGCCGTGCCGCTCGTCGCCAGCAGGGCGGCCGGCCGGTTGGTTGCCTGGCCGATGCCCAGCGCGAAATAGGCGGCGCTGCGCTCGTCCAGGTGGCGCCAGATGCGCAGCACCGGATGGGCGGCAAAGGCCAGCACGAGCGGCGTCGAGCGCGAGCCGGGCGCCAGGCAAACGTGCTGCACGCCGGCTCCCGCCAGCGCCTCGGCGACGGCGCCGGCCCATACGGTCGCCGGATTGGGGCTAGGGCTGGCGTTCATGGCTTTCCTCCACCCCCAGCGCCTCCAGCATCGGCCGGAACTTCAACGCCGTCTCCTCCCACTCCTTGTCCGGCTCGGAGTCGGCGACGATGCCCGCCCCGGCGTAGAGCCAGACGCGCCGCTCCTGGGCAATAGCCGAGCGGATAGCCACGGCAAAGGCGCCGTCCATGTGCACGTCGATCCAGCCCACTGGCGCCGCATACCAGCCGCGCGGCACCGGCTCGACCTGCTGGATGAAGGCCATCGCCAGCGCGCGCGGCTTGCCGCCCAGGGCCGGCGTGGGATGCAGCGCCGCCGCCACGGGCAGCACGCCCAACGCCTCCAGCAGCCGCCCGCGCACCGGCGTGAGCAGGTGCTGGATGTTGGCGATCTTGTAGACGCCCGGCTGCGGCGAAATCTCCAGCTGCGCCGTCAGGGGCGCCAGCCGCTCCAGCAGGGACATGACCACCAGATCGTGCTCGTGGCGGTCCTTCGCGCTGTTGAGCAGCGCCTGGCCCAGCGCGGCGTCTTCAATCGGGTCGGCGCTGCGGCGGATGCTGCCCGCCATGGCCATCGTCGTCAGCGTCTGCCCGGACACGCGCACCAGCAGCTCCGGCGTCGCGCCGTAGAAGGCGTGGTGCGGGCGCGGCTCGAAGAGGAAGCGGTAGCTGTCGGGATAGTGGCGGTCGAGATAAGCCAGCGCGCCGTTGACGTCGATGCGCTCGCGAAAGCGCAGCTCGGCGACGCGAGCCAGCACGACTTTCTGCAGCGGCGTCGTCTCGATCTGCCGTATCGCTTCCTGGATCATCGCCGCCCACGCCTCGTAGCTCATCGGGTAATTGACTTCCAGTGGCGGGGCGCTGGCGCCGAGGGTCGCCGCCGGCCTCTCCTGCCGGGCGGCGTCGCACAGCCAGTCGTAGCGCGCCTGCAGCGCCGCAGAAAGCTCGTCGCGCAGCGTTTCGCCGCTGTCGCGCTCTTCCGGCGGCAGCAGGGCGTTGATCGTCAGCCAGGATTCGTCGCCGGCCTGCACAAGCTGGAAGTGGGGCAGCAGGAAATGGGCGGCGTGGAAGACGGACCAGGTGTTGTCGGGCATGAAGTCGTCGCGGAAGGCGAAGCCGCCAAAAAGGCGCGGCGCCGCCAGCCGGTTCGCCGGCCCCAACAGCAGGGCGTCGGCGAAGAGGGCGCGCGCCTGCGCCTCGACGTGGGCGAAGCGCTCCGGCCCCCAGGCCAGCAGGTGGGCGGCGACGCCAAAGCCGGCGAAGAGGATGTCGTCGCGCACGTCCTCCCAGAAGAAGCGCTCCTGCCCTTCAGCGAGGGCCAGGAATGCCTCGGCGGTGACGCCCGGGCTGGGCATGCTCAGGCTGACCAGCCGGCCGTCCGCCGAGGAGCGGTAGGTGGGGCTGGGCGACTGGACCGGCGCGGCCTCGTCTTCCCAGCCGGCGTATAGCTCACTCATCGTCGTGATACCCCACGCTCTGCAGCAGGACGGGCACCAGCGCCGCCAGGATGCGCTGCGAGGTCGGCTCGCCGGTGTAGACCCAGCGGATGACCAGGTTGTAGATGGCGCCCATCCAGGCGTAGCTGACCACCTCCGTGTCCACCGGCGCGATGTCGCCGACCTCGATCGCCTCCTGCAGATAGCTCTCGATGAGGCCGGCGAAGCGGTCGTGAATCTCCATGCGCTTCTGCTCGAAGGTCGTGCCCAGCCCGACCGCCTGGACGAGCAGGATCTTGGCCGGCCGGCGGTAGCGCCCGAAGGTGTCCAGGGTGCTCTCCAGCGCCACGCGCACCCGTTTCATGCCCGGCGGCACGGGGGCGATGGCCTCGGTCACGCGCCGCTCCAGCAGGTCGGCGAACTGGTCCACCAGCGCCAGGAAAAGCCTCTCCTTGTTGGGGAAATGAAAGTAGATCGCGCCCTTGCTGGTGCGCGACTCCTCGACAATCTCGTCGAGCCGCGTGTCGTGGTAACCCTTGCTGGCGAAGATATTCATCGCCGCGTCGAGAATCCGCCCGCGTGTGCTCTGGGGGTCCTGATTTTCTTGCTCCATGCGTGTCTCCGGTTTCCCAGCAGGTGTCTGTTATAAGACCGACTGGTCAGTCTTTGCGGCCCCTATGATAGCACAGATTGTGTATGGTTTGTATTAGGTGGTTCCCTACCTAACGCTCTTTTGCCCGCTCAGACGCCTAATCACCGCCCCAGCATAGCCCTGCCATCTCCCATCTGCCGTGCCAGAGATTTAGCAGTATCAATACCCCTTCAGAAATATTCTAGGCTGGGTAATCGCTAAACCTTCGTCTCTTGGTTATGTATACTGGAGGTCGCCAACAACTCCCTCGAAATCGCAGTAATTTCCATTATGAACTGCTCTTTCTGTTTTACGCTTGTGGAATTGGATACGCTTTTGTACTAGTTGGCGAATGCGCTCACGGCTCAACTGCAGACTATTTCCAATTGATTGTAGTGTTTCAGGCCTCCCGTCCAGCAAACCATAGCGACGAACCATGATGCTGTTTTGGCGAGCGCCATCGTGATGCGCTGTGTTACTTACTACTAGATCAACGACTGCCTAAACGTAATATGCAAGGTGCTTCGTTTTGATTACCTCTACTTCATCTTTGCTTAGGCCAGCTTCAGCAAGCAAGGTGCTCATGCGTGTGCCTTGTCCAAAGACCTCACCCAGCCATTCGTTTAGGGCGTTCAGTTGAAGTAATGCATCATCGTTTCTTTTGCCCATGAAAGCACCGATCAACTATAGCTCCGGCTCAATCTACGCCAACGCCCGCTATTCGCTCTCACACCTCACCTCCGCCACCAACGGCGGGTGGTCCGACGCCTCCGTCTCCAGGTAGCGCGCCTCCTCGACGGTCACGTCCGGCGAGACGAAGATGTGATCGATGCGCTGCGCCGGGTCGAGCCAGCCGGCGTCCGGCTGCCCGCCCGCGCTGGCCCAGGCGTCCACCAGCGTCTGCGTGGTCAGCGCGTACTGCTCCGTCTCCGGCCGGAAGTTGAAGTCACCCATCAGCACCACGCCCTGCCCCGCGCCGATGCGCCGCAGGATCGCCTGCTGCTGCACCAGCGGCCCGCCGTTGCCCAGGTGGGTGACGTAGATCTGGCAGCGCCCGCTCTCCGTCTCGACCCCGGCTACAATCGTCGCCGTCTGCTCGCCCTCACTGTACATGTAGAAGGTCTGCGGATCGATCAACGGCGTCCGCGAGAGCAGGGCAATGCCAAAGGTGCCGACGACCGGCGACGGGCCGTAGTAGCTGTAGTAGTCCAGCGCCTCTGCATAATAGCGCACCAGGTCGTCGTTGCCGTTGGCGATGCGCGCCGCGTCGCTCTCCTGCAGGCCGATCACGTCGGCGTCGGCCTCGCGCAGCACGGCAAGCTGCGCGTCGTAGTCCCGCTCGCCACTGGCATCGTAGCCCTGCTGGATGTTGTAGGTGAGCACGCGCAGGGTTGGGCCGGCGGCAGTCGCGGGCAGGGCCGGCGAGCGCAGCGCCTCGCCCAGCAGCGCCGTCGCGCCGAGCAGCACGGCAACCAGCGGCAGCGCCCAGCGCCACGGGCGGCCCGCGACCGTCTCCTCCTCGCGGCCGTTCCGGACGGCGAGCAGCGCCACCGACAGGGCGAAGGCGGGCAGCGGCCCGACCAGCCAGAAACGGTCGCGGAAGAGCGGCCCGGCGACGGGAATGTAATCGTACACGGTCGTAAAGACGTGGGCGAAGATGAGCAGCAGGAGCAGCAGGCTTCCCAGGCCAAAGGCGCCGGCCAGCAGCCGCGGCGT
>JAAYYY010000203.1 GCA_012515125.1 Chloroflexota bacterium | reverse complement strand
TTCCAGGAAGAGACGATGCGGCTGACCGGCGGGCGAGGCGTGGACGTAGTCTACGACTCGGTAGGCAAAGACACCTTTATGGCGAGTTTGCGCTGCCTGCGCCCACGCGGCTACATGGTGCTCTACGGCCAGTCGAGTGGGGCCGTGGAGCCGATAGATCCCCAGATCCTCAACCGCTACGGCTCGCTTTTCCTGACGCGCCCCTCTCTGGGCCATTACATGCTCAGCCGCGAGGAGCTGTTGGAGCGGGCAGCGGATCTGTTTGCGTGGCTGGCCGAGGGGCGGCTGGAGGTGCGCATTGACCGCAGCTTCCCGCTGGCGGAGGCAGCGGAGGCGCACCGTTACCTGGAAGGGCGACAGACGAAGGGGAAGGTGTTGTTGATTCCGTAGGCAGGGCCTCAACTTTCCTGGCGACCTGCAAATTAAAGAAAGAACGGTCTGGCGGGCGAGGAGCCGTGCGGCTCCTTTCGTCTCTGCCTGTTCTTACTTCGCAGGATGAGCCTTGCCCTCCTGCCGCCCGGACATGACCCCGGAACCGTTTGAATGAACCGCCGGCATCCCCTCAGAGACGGCCTCGACTACTTCGCGGATCGCCTGCAGCACCAGCTCCGGCTGTTCGAACGGGATGTTGTGGCCGCTTTGCTCGGCGATAACCAGCCGGCCCTGCGTTGATTGGGCCACCACAGCGCGCTGCAGGCGCTGGTTGGTCTCCTCGACAATTCCGGTGAGTTCTGCGTTCATCTGCGGCTGGACGCGTCCATGCTGGATAACGACCAGTGGCCTGTCGCCCAGGTCGCCAATGCGCAACGCGCGAATGGCCGCATGGCTGGGCAGAACGGTCCGCAGCTCGGCGGCGGCCGCGGCGTGGTGGCCCGGCCGGGCGGCGAGCAGGCGGGTGTAGCTTTCCACCAGGCCATCCGGCGCCTGACCGTCGCCTAAGAGACCTCTGACCATTGGTTTCAGCAGCGCCGGTCGCAGCGCGGCGAGACCCGAGATGGCGAGCAGGCGGGGAATGGCGGCCATGAGCGGCATCATCCAGGCCATCTGTTTCATCGCTTTTTGCACAGGCTCGGGTGTAAACTGCTCCTCATGGGCGGCGTCGATCAGCACGAGCCCGGCCACTTCGTCGGGGTAGGTGTGGGCATAGAGCCGGGCGTTGAGACCACCGAGCGAGTGGCCGACGAGCACATAGGGGCCAGGGAGGCCGGCGCCATGCAGCAGGGCGTGCAGCTCTTCGACCATAATGGCGTTGCTGCGCGGCGCGCGCCCCGGCTGGCTCCAGCCGAGGCCGGCGCGATCGTAGTTGACGGTCCGGGCGAAGCGCGCAGCCTTGGCCTGCAGCGGCGCCCAGACCAGCCCGGCCGTGCGCAGGAGGAACTGCTGCATCGGTTCGGGCTGGCGCGCCAGCACCTCCTCGGTCAGGTAGTCGACCAGATGGCGATGGCTGCCGCTAAAGGCTTCGACGAAGGCCGGCAGGTCGTCGAGCCCCTGCATGGAGAGGGCCGCGAGCTGCAGCCCGGCTATCCAGCCTTCGGTGCGTGCTTCCAGGGCCTGCACTACCTTCGGCGTCAGGGGGAGTCCCATCACCTCCTGCAGGAACGCGGCGGCTTCCTCCGCTGTGAAGCGCAGATCGGCAGCGCGCAGCTCCTGCAACTGTCCGCGGGCGCGCATGCGTGCGAGCGACAGCGGCGGGTCTGTGCGACTGGTCTGGAGCAGGTGCAGGTTGGGCGGCAGATGCTCCAGCAGGTAGCTTACGCAGTCGTGGATCGCCTGGCTGGTTATGGCATGGTAATCGTCGAGGATGAGAACGAGCGGCTCCGGCCGGGCGGCTATGTCGTTCAACAGGAAAGTGAGGACGACCGGAAGCGGAGGCGGCTCCGGGGAATGCAGGAGCGCCAGCGCCCTATCGCCTGCCTCCGCCCCAACCCGGCGCAACGCGGCGATGGCGTAGACCCAGAAGCGTACTGGATCGTTGTCCTCCTCATCCAGCGACAGCCAGGCGACGCCATGTGATCCGGCGATTTCCGCCAGGCCTGTCGCCACGAGCGTGGTCTTGCCATAGCCGGCCGGCGCGCAGACGAGCGTTAGCGGGTATGACAGGACGAGGGCCAGCTTGCCCTCCAGGCGCGGGCGGGCCACCAGGCCTGGACGGTGCGGAGGGTAGTAGAGCTTGGTCTCCAGAAGCACTTCCAGCATCGACTAGACGATCTCCTGGGCCCCCCCATTGCGCAGGGACGGCGGGGGCGGCCGGCGCGCCGGGCGTCAGGAAGAAGCGCCAGGTCAGCAAGATCGCCAGCAGGTAGGCGGCGATGACGATGAGGAAGGCCGGCGTGAAGCCGGCCGATACCTGCAGCCACCCGCTGAGCAGCGGGCCGGCAGCTGACCCCAGGCCGGCGGCTATCGCCAGCAGGCTGGACACAGTTGCCCGTGCGGTTTCCTCAACCTGCTCCATGACAAAGGTCTGGTAGATAGGGTCGTCCATGGTCATTAGCGTTACGCGGAGGAGATAGGCTCCGACGCTGAGCCAGAACCAGGGAGCAAAGCCCAGCAGGGCAAGGGTGGGGATGAAGAGGATCTGGGTAAGTAAGACGAGACGTATCTTGCCGAAGCGCGCGGCGAGCGGCGGCGCTGCCAGAAAGCCCAGGGCCATGACCAGCGAGCCGGCAGCAAACAGGGAGCCGATGGTCGCGTCGCTCGCCTGATGGCGATTGCGGAAGAAGACGTTCATAAAGGGCACAAAAAGCCCGGCGGCGAACGCGGTGATCAGCACCGGCGCGGCGAGCCTGCCCAGCAAGGAGGAGCGCCGGTAGGCGAAGCGCAGCGGCGCCAGCATGCCGGCCTCCATCCGGTGGGAGGGGCCGGGCGGGCGCAGAAAGAGCAACGGCGCCAGGGCAAGGGCCGCTGCGCCGGCAACGGCGAGCATCACCCCACGGTAGGCCGGTGTGGTATTGTCTCCCGCGGCTGCGGACAGCCAGCCGGGTAGCCTCCCGCCCAGTCAGAAGCCGAGCATTCCGACCATCATCTGCAGGCTGAAGCTGAAGGAGAAGAGGTAGGTGCGTTCCTCCTCGCCGCTGTTTTCCATCAGGAAGGAGGCGAGGGTGACGACCGCCAGGCTCTGGGCCAGTCCCAGGCAGACGCTCATGGCCAGCAGACCAGAGGCCGTGGGCAAGACGGCCAGGCCGGCAATCGCCAGCGCTGTGACCAGGCCGGCGATCAGCAGGGAGAGCTTACGCCCCAGCCGGCAGGTAGCGCGCCCAGAAGGCCGGCCACGCTCTGTGCCGACAGCAAGCGGCCGAGAAAAGCCTCGTCGTAGCCCAGGCTGATTACGTAGAAGTTGAAGAGGAGGGCATAGACGCCAAAGGCGACGCTGCTGAGGAGCAGGTAAAGTAGATAGAGCCGCGCATTGCGGCGAAACAGGCGCAGCCGGCGAAAATAGCTACCAACACCGACCATGGCGCATTCCCTCTGTGCCAGACAAGGAGGCGTGGGGCATGGGCCTGACTGGGCGCTGGTCCGTCCAGTTTTCCCTGATCAGCCGCCGGGTAGTATGCAGGGAATGCGTTGATCGGCTAAGGTCTGCTCACCCTCTGGCACGCTTATCAAGAGCAGCGTTGGGAGACATTATAATGGGCGTGCTGCGTTTTTCAAGCATCTCGAACGGGTCGAGCGTTCATCCATGCAGCGCCTGCGCCACAAGGCGCGCCAGCTCTTCCACCTGTGGCGGCTTGCGCAGCCAGCCGAGCACGCCCTCTGTCAGCAAGAGCTGTATGTCGGTGCGCATGGTGTGTCCGGTGAGCAGAATCATGCGCACCTCGGGATCGATCTCTCTCAGGGCATGGAAGAGGGCCGGGCCGCCCATTGTCGGCATGATCACGTCGCTGAGCACGAGGGCAATCGCGGAGCGATTGCGGGTATAGAGGGCCAGGCCATCTGCGCCATCACGAGCGACGAGAACGCGGTAGTTGAGCATCGTCAGCGTGTCGGCAAGGGCCTTTCGCGCCGCGTCGTTATCTTCCACCAGCAGCAGTGTCTCGCCGTTGCCCCTGATCAGACTGAATGCGTCATCTTCAGCCTGCTCCTCGGGGTGGGACGGCAGCGCGGGCAGGTAGAGGTCGAACGTCGTGCCTTTGCCCATCCGGGTGCGCACCTGCAGGTCGCCGCCGTGCTGCTTGATAATGCCGTAGACCTGGGCCAGCCCCAGGCCGGTGCCTTTGCCCCGCGCCTTGGTGGTGAAGAACGGCTCGAAGATGTGCGGCAGCACGTCGTCGGGAATGCCGCTGCCGGTGTCGCCGACGGCAATGTGGACCCAGGGGCCGGGCGTCATGTTAGCCAGCGGCGCCTCGGATGGGTGCAGGAAGGTCAGGCCCTCCAGGGTAATGGTCAGCCGGCCGCCGTGCGGCATGGCGTCACGCGCGTTCACAGCCAGGTTGGTGATGACCTGCTGCATCCGCGTGGGATCGGCGTTGGCCAGCAGCGGCTCCGCAGGACAGGTGAAGTGAAGGGCGATGTTCTCTGGCAGCGTGCGCTCCAGCAGGCGGACCGCTTCCTTGAAGAAGGTGATCAGGTTGAGCGGCAGCAGCTCCAGCGAGGCGCCCCGGCTGAAGTCGAGAATCTGGTCGATCAGGGCGGAGGCCTGCTTGGCCTGTTTCTGGATAATGTCCATGCGCTGCTGCATCTCTGGCGAGAGGGACTCGTCAAACTGCGTGCGGCGCGCATAAAGCGTGATCACCGACATGATGTTGTTGAAGTCGTGGGCGACGCCGGCGGCGAGCTGCCCGACCGCTGCCAGCCGGTCCTGCTGCTGGGCGCGTTCCTGGACTTCGCGCTCGTGGGTCACGTCGCGGATGACGAGGACGTAGCCGCTGACCGGCTCGCCGCTGCGCACCGGGCGGGCGATGATCTCGTAGTGCGCTCCCTCGCAGCTGACTTCATGGCGCGCTCCCGGCGCCGGCTCGACCAGCAGCTCCTGCAGGTTGTGGCTGCCCAGGCGGGTGAGTTGATCGCCGGGGGCGACGCCCGCCAGCTGCTTCAGGAACTGTTGCGCAGCCGGATTTGCCAGGCGGATAAGACCGTCCTGGTTGAGCATTACCACGCCGTCGGGTACCGTCTCGATGAGCTGCTGCATGACGCGGGCCTGCTCCTGGATGCGCCCCAGAAGCTGCTCGCGGTCGGCCTCGGCGCGCTGGCGGACGATGGTGCCGGCGATGATCTCGCCGATCATGCGCAGCCGCTGGACGACGTCGGCCGGCCACTGGCGCGAGCGCCACAGCGACTCGACGAGAATCTGCCCGCGGAAGGAGCCCTTCAACTCGACGCGGACGATCACGGCAGCCTTGCTACCCCGCTGGGCGGCCCAATGGCGCTCTGGCTCCCACGTATCCGGCAGCTCCTCGGTGCGATTGACGACGAGAGCACCATGACGATCAAGATAGTCGGTGAGGTTGGGAAGGCGGGGCAGCTCTGGCTCGGCCTCCTGCCGCGCGCCGTTGCCAGGATGCTGCTCGACCAGCCAGAGGGCCAGCTCCTGGGGATCGTCCGTGCCCTGGTTGAACTCATAAAGGGCCACGCGATCGACGTCATAGAAGGCGGCAATTCGCTCCAGCGCTTCGTGTATCGTCCGGTCGAGATCCGCAGACTCCATGCTGATCGACCGGTTGGAGATGGTCCCGACAAGCTCCTCGAAGGAGAGCGTACGCTGGAAGTCGAAGAGGCCTTCGCTGGCGCTGAAAGCGTTCTGGATGCGACGCCGCTCGAACGCATGGCGCAGCGTGCGGCTGAGCGCCCCTATCTCCAGCTTCCCCTTGAGCAGATAATCTTCGGCGCCGATATTCAGCGCCTGCAGGGCCAGCTCTTCGTCGATCAGACCGGTGTAGATGACGACCGTGATGTCGGGAGCCATGCGCAGCACGGCGTCCACGGTGTCCAGGCCGCTGCTATCGGGCAGATTGAGGTCGAGGAGGACGACATCGATGTTCTCGTCGGCCAGGCGGCGGCGGGCCCCCGCCAGCGTATCGACGACGTCGAAGACGAAGCCGCCTTCTTGCTGGAGAGTGAGGGCTGTCAGGTTGGCGTTATCGGGATCGTCTTCGACGATCAGGACGCGAATGGGTGAGTCAGTCATGCCTCATGTTCCAACACGCAGCCACACACAGCCGGCCTATATGCTATATATGAGACATTACAGGTTAGTCTGGGTGCTGTCAAGCAACGTGAAGAGGTGAGCACAAGTCAGAAAAAGAGCGCGCGGCGCCTGGCCGCGCGCTCCTGGGTAGCAATCAGTTTGTTTCCGGCGAGCTAGACGGCGAGCAGGGCGGCGAATTTCTCCCGGGAGGCGGCCTCGACCTGATCGTGGATGCTATTGCCGTGGCTGTCCATCGTCACGACGACGGGGAAATCCTTGACGCGGATGACCCACATCGCCTCAGGCACGCCGAACTCCAGCTTCAGCACGTCCTCGACCTCTTCGACGGCCTGGGCGATGAGCGTACCGGCGCCGCCGATGGCGTGGAGGTAAACGGCGGGCTGCTCGACACAGGCCTGCAGCGTCCGGGAGCCCATGCCGCCCTTGCCAATCACGCCCTTGAGGTTAAAGTGGCGGATGACGTCGGCCTGGTAGACCTCTTCGCGGATGCTCGTGGTCGGCCCGGCGGCGACGAAGTGCCAGTTGCCGTCCTCGTCCTTACGGACGACGGGGCCGCAGTGGTAGATGACGCCGCCGTCGAGCAGCACCTTGAGCCGCTCGTATAGCTCAGGCTCGGCGACCGGCCCGTCGCCGTGATTGACGTAGTTCTCGATCAGGAATTTGTGAGCGGCGTCCCGGCCGGTGATGATCACGCCGTTGAGGTAGATGGTGTCGCCCACCTGCAGACGGCGGATCTCCTCGTCGGCAATAGGCGTGGTCAGAGTGTAGCTAGCCATAGGTCACCTCCACAGTCTCTCCTTGCAGGTTCACGTCGAGGGCAGCGCGCCGGTTGGCCCAGCACATGTAGGCAACAGAGACGAAATAACAGGCCGGCAGGCGGTGCTGCGTGCCTATCTTGACGCCGAGCACGGTCGTCTTGCCGCCGAAGCCCATGGGGCCGATGCCCAGCTCATTGCTCTCCTCGTAGAGCTGCTGCTCCAGCGCAGCCAGATCCGCCTCGGGGTTCGTGTCCTCCAGGGGGCGCAGAAGCTGCTGCTTGGCCTTGATGTAGCTGCTGCCGCGGTCGCCGCCGATGGCGACGCCGAGCACGGCCGGGGCGCAGCCTTTGCCCTGGGCCTGCACCACAGCGTCGAGCACGACCCGGCGGACGCCTTCCAGGTCACGCCCGGCTTTGAGGCCGCCGTCCGGCAGCTTGTACTGGGTGGAGACATTCTCGCAGCCGCCGCCTTTCAGCAGCACGTCCACGTGGATACCCGGCTCGTCCCACTCGTGGAAGTGGATGGTGGGGAAATCTTCGCCGGTGTTGTCGCCGCTGTTCTTGCCGGTGAGGCTGTCTACGGCGTTGGGGCGCAGGTAGGCGCGCTGGGTGGCGATAGCTGCGGCGGCGCGGATCTGCTTCTCTAACAGCCGGGTGGAGATGCCCAGCGGGTAGTAGACCTCAAAGATCGGCGTGCCGGTGTCCTGGCAGATGGGCGTGCTGTTGGCCCGCGCCATCTCGACGTTGCGCAGAATTGTGTCGAACGCGCTCTCGGCGGCGGAGCCGGGCTCTTCCCGGTCTCGGGCTTTCTGCAGCGCCTGCTCCATGTCCGGCGGCAGCACCGTCGCCGCCCGGCGGATCAGCTCGACAAAGGCGTCGGTCAGTTCCAGTTCCTGTGTCTGAATCATGTCAGTTCCTCCAATTGCGCCAGCAAGGGCGCGGCAGCTGTCAAACCGGGTTGAAGGCGAGAATGGTCGCCGTGCCGTAGACGAAGGCGAAGGCGAAGATGACGACAGTGGCGATGGCCAGCGCGCGCCGCCAGTTGTTGATTTTGTGCCAGTCGGTCAGCACGACGTAGGCGCCGGTGAGGGCATGCATCAGTACGAAAAAGAGGAAGGCGATATCAATGCCCTTCCACAGGGGATCGGCCATGCGCTCGATGATCCGGCTGAAGTCGATATGGCCCGGCGGGTAGTGCACGACGACCATATGGATAGTCATAAAGAAGAGCAGGGCGATGGCGCTGATACGCTGCATCAGGAAAACGCGGGTGGCGTTCATGGCTATCTCCTACAACGACTCAAAGAAGAACACCAGCATCGGTATGGCGCCGGCGATGAAGATAAGCACGGTGGTGGCGAGCACGGCATAGAAGAGGCTCTTGCGGTATTCCGTCACTTTGAAATAGTGCACGATGAGCAGGCGCAGTCCGTCGATGGCATGGTAGATGACGGCAGCCAGCAGGAGGACCTCCAGGAGGGTGAAGACCGGCCCCTGGACCATGGCCAGCCGCTGGTCGAAGCT
>JAAYYY010000202.1 GCA_012515125.1 Chloroflexota bacterium | reverse complement strand
TCCGAGGCCAGCGCCCGCAGGAAAGCTTCCTCCGAGGCAAAGTAAAGCTCGTACATCAGGTGGAAGCGGGAGTTGCCGCCGGGCTTGCCACGGATGCGGCCTACTTCGCTGCGCAGGAGACCGGGAAGCTGTTCGGCCAGCGGCAGGTGCGTGCCGGAGAAGAACTCCTCCAGCGCAACCATATCGTCCACGCGCCGGTAGATGGTGACGAACTTGAACACCTTACTCCCACACCGCCAGCAACGCCTCTTTGAGCGCTTCGCGCTCCCGCAGGTAGGTCGCTTCGTCTATCTCGCCGGCCTCGTAGGCATCGTCCAGCGCGGCGATCTCGTCCAGCAGTGCGTCCCGGTCCAGCAGTTCCGCTTCCTCTGCATAGGCCACGC
This sequence comes from Chloroflexota bacterium, assembly GCA_012515125.1. Lineage (GTDB taxonomy): Bacteria > Chloroflexota > Anaerolineae > Promineifilales > Promineifilaceae > JAAYYY01. Next base: position 18,435 of record JAAYYY010000202.1, on the reverse strand, counting down.
CCGCGCTCTTGCTCTGGCGCCAGTTGCGGACAAAGACCAAACTGACCGCCAGCACGAGCAGGAGCGCGCCGGCGCCGATGACCAGCTCCGTCGTGCGGTCGCGGACTATGGGGCCGGTCGCGGCGGTGCTGCCGCCCGAGCCGGGCATGACGACCGGCTCGGCGTCACCTTCCAGCGTAAAGCTGAGCGTGTCGCCGGCGGGGATACCGGTCAGGGTGTAGCTGGCGAAGGTGCCGCCCATCGCGCCGCCGGGCTCTTCCGTCCAGCCGTCCTCGCCGCTGAGCGTCACGCCCGTGGCGGCAATCACTACGTTGGCGCGGGTCACGTCGTAATAGACCGGATGGGCAATCGTCGCCTCGCCGTCATAGGGCAGGGTATAGCCAGCCAGGAGGCTCAGCGTGGCCTCGCCCGGGCGGACGGGCACTGAGTCGGCCCAGCCGCGCACCGTCTGTACCATGTTCTCGGCAGGGAAGAAGGAATCTACGGAGCCGAAGGTGCGGCTGAAAGAAGGCGTGGAGGCGCCTTCGGGCAGGCCGATCTCCACGGTGCCGCCGGCGAGATCGCCGCTCTTGCCCACGTAGACGGCGTTCCCGTCCTGGCTGAACTGGTACAGCTCGTTCACCGTCACCGTGCCCTCGCCGAACTCGAGGATGATGTGCAACTGGCCGATGCGGACGCCGGTGGCATCGCTGGTGCGGTCGTAGACGGTGACGGGCAGGTCCAGAACCGGCTCATCGCGCTCCGCCCGGCCGAAATCGCTGCCGTAGTTGAGGCCGTCGTAATTGACGCTGACCACGTAAATCAGATCGGGGGGAACCATGCTCAGGTTGAAGCCGTACTGCCCGGTGGCGTCGAGCGTCGTGGTCAGCGTCTCGGATGGGGCAAAATCGCCGGTAAAGGTGTTGAGCACGACCGGCGTGCCTTCGGCAAGGAGCTCGCCGGTTGTCTCGTTGCGCACGATGCCGGTGACGTTAACGCTCTCGATGGGCTCGAAAGCTGCCAGCGGATTGGCGTAGTCGTAGCTGAAGGTGCGGGCATAGGCGACGACGGCCCACAGCTCATCATCGTCCAGCGCGTAGGCTTCGTGCTCGGGGATAGCCTCCGTGTCGCGCAGCGCGGCAAAGACCTCTTCGTCACTGCGCCCGGTCCAGTAGTCCTGGGCCGTCATGTCGAACGCTTCGCGCCCACCGTTGCCATGACACTGGGCGCAGCTTGCCGCATAGACGGTCTCGCCCTCGGCCAGCGTCTCCGGGGGCACGCCGAGGCTGAGCACGGCGGCGACCAGGCGCCAGCGATCCGCTTCGCCGAGCGGGTTGCTGCTGGCAGGTCCGAATGGCGGCATGCCTGAGGCGGCGATGCCGTTGGTAATGGCCTCAAAAATAGCGACGGGGACCTGCTGCCGGGCAAAGGCAGCGTCGTTCAGTGCGGCGGGCTGCACGGGCAGATTGCCGGTCAGCTCGCCATCGCCGGCGCCGAGCGGGCCGTGGCAGTTGGCGCAGCGCTCGGCGAAGAGCGCCAGACCTGCTTCACCGTCCGGCTGTTCTGGGGGCGTCGCGCCGTCCTGGGCCGCACCCACACGAGGCGCGGAAAGCCAGAGAAGGGCCAGCACAGCCAGCGCCAGACCGGCAGGGGAAAGCCGGAGGCGTGCTCCGGCGGCGAGAAAGGGAGAGGAAGACATAGAATGTTCGCGTTCTGGTAAAGGATGCGTGGCCGCCAATCCGGCTTCTGGTTAATCCAGTTTCGCGCCGCAGTAGGCGCAGAAACGATCACCCTCGTCGTGCGGCTGTCCACATTGGGGGCAAAAAGCCGGCCCACCTGCCTCGCCGCCGTGCCCATTTCCGGCGACGACGGCGGCCCGCTGGCGACTGGCGACCGGCTGGCTCTGCGCCCGCCGCCGGGCGATGGCGGCCTCGATATCGGCGGCGGCGCGCTGCTTGCGGCGCTCGGCGATTGCCGCCTCGATTTCGTCCAGGCCGGCGTCCTCCGTGCGGGCGTCGCTCACCGGCTCCAGGCTGTCTATCTGCTGCAGGAGCGCCGCTGCTTCGACCAGCAGCCGCTCGCGCGTTTGCCCGTATTCGGCGTCGGGCATCTTACCCGTCTCATAGTCAAAGTCGAGGGCGCGAATCTGGGCCAGAATCTGTTCCTTCTCCGCCTCCAGCCGGTCGCGCTTGCTGCGCGCCAACTGCGCAGAGGAAGGCGGCGCGAACAGGAAGGGCCGCACCACAACAAGGCCCACGACGACGAGAAGGGCCAGAGCGAGGAGGAGACTGCCAATGGGGGGCATCATTGCTTACTTCCGTGCCGGCAGAGGCTGTCGGCTATTGCGCCAACAGGGTTTCAATCTCACTGGTGAGCGTGTTAGCGTTGACGGGACCGAGCACGTAGCGCGAGACCGTACCATCCTTGCCAATGAAGAAGGTCTCGGGCACGCCGGTAATCTTGTAAGCTCTGGAGACTGCGGAGCCCAGGTCGGCGCCATTCGGGTAGGTGATGTTGAATTCGTCGAGGTAGGCGAGCGATTTGTGCTCGGCGTCTACGTAGGCTACGCCGAGGAAGATGACGCCTTGGTCGCGATAGCGCTGCCAGGTCTGCTCCAGTAGCTCGGCCTCGACGCGGCATTCGATACACCAGGAGGCCCAGAAGTTCAGGACGACGACGTTCCCTTTCATGTCGTCCAGGCTGGCGAACTGGCGACCGTCCCACTCATAGCCGTCAAACAGCTCTACGTTGAAGATTGGCGCGACGTCACCGGCTTCTGGCCGGGTCTCGCCTGCCTTGAGCAGGCCCCAGCCCAGCAGGCCGAGCAGGGCGACCACGCCGACCCAGATGAGCAGCCGGCTCCAGCCACGGCTCTTCTTTTCTTTGGCCACGTAATCGACCAATGCGTCCATTTTGTCAGACGGGCTTGAGATCGTTTCGTTCATTCCCGCAGTTCCTTTTCAATCCGCGATACGTAATCATCCTCGCTGGCAGCCGGCGGGGGGACCTGCGCGCCGCCCTGGGCCACGCTAAACGTACCGTCGGCCGGCGTTCCAGCCGGCTCCTGTCGCAGGCCGCGCAGATAGCGCGCGAAGAAGAAGATGCCGGCAAGGACGAGGGCGACAGGCAGCAGCCAGACGATCAGGTTAAAGCCTTCACGCGGCGGCGACGAGAGCACCCGCGGCCCGTAGCGATCGACGAAATATTGCTGGATCTCTGCTTCGGTCCGTCCTGCCTCCAGCTGGGCGCGAATCTCTTCGCGCCAGTCGATGCAGGCCTGGGTTGGGCAGGTGTCGAGCGGCGTGTTCTCGCAGACCGGGCAGAAGAGATCCTTGGCTACCTCGTTGACGTCGTCGTCCGTAACCGGCTCCTGAGCGGCAGCGGGAGGCGCCAGAACGAAGGCGGCGACGACGACCACCAGCAGCAGAAGAAAGCGAGCGCGCACGGCGAACCTCACCGGTCAGTCACCCCCGAGGGCAGGACGGACCGTCGCGCGACGGGCGCTTGCCGGCGCGCGCTGGGCAGCCGCCGCAGGCCAGGCGGCGATCAGCGTGCCGGCGATGAAGATAAAGCCGCCAGCCCAGACCCAGTTGATCAGCGGGTTGAGGAAGATGCGGAACGTCGCTTCATCCTCCAGAACCGTCTCCCAGTTGACCATGATCACGTAGAAATCTTCTTCGAGGGTCGAGCGCAGGCTGGGGATGGTCATCGGCTGCCCGGTGCGCGTATATAGCTCGGTGCGCGGGGTCAGCGTGCCGACGTTTCGCCCGTCGTCGGTGATGCTCACGTTGGCTTCCTTGATCAGCAGATCGTCTGGCCCCGGATACTGGCGCACCCCATTGAAGGTCATCTCGTAGCTGCCGAGGGCAACCGAATCGCCCAGGCCCAGGCGGATCTGTGTTTCCTGCTGGAAGAAGTAGCTGCCGATGATGCCAAAGGCCATCACCAGGACGCCGAGGTGTATCCAGTAGCCGCCATAGCGGCGCCGGTTGCGGGCCATCAGGTTGGAGAAGGCTGCCCACGGCGTCTCGCCGCGCTTCATGCGGGCACGCGTGCCCTTGATAAACTCCAGCACGGTGAGCAGGAAGGAGAAGCTGACTACCCAGAAGCCGAGCAGGGCTGCCCAGCTTGTGATGCCAAAGGCGACCAGCGCACCGACGACCACCAGCGCCGCCAGGGCAGGCCAGCGTAGAGCCATGCCGATGCGCTCGGCGCTGGAGCGATACCACATCGTCAGCGGCGCAACGCCCATGAGCAGCAGCAAGATGACAAATAGCGGGCCGTTGACCCGGTTGTAGAAAGGCGGGCCCACGGTCACCCTCTCGCCTGTGAACAGCTCGGAAATGATCGGGTAGAGCGTGCCCCAGAGCGTGGCGACGAGGATAGCCATGAAGACGAAGTTGTTGTAGAGGAATGCCGCTTCACGCGAGAAGAGCGACTCCAGCCGATTGGGCGTCGCCAGCGCGTCCCAGCGATGGATGACCCAGTAGACCGAAAAGACGATCATGAGGCCCAGGAAGCCGAAGAACAGGGGCCCAATAGCCGACTGGGCAAAGCTGTGCACAGAAGAAATGACGCCGCTACGCACGATGAACGTGCCCAGAACGACCAGTAGATAGGTGCTGATCACCAGGAACATGTTCCAGCCCTTGAACATCTGGCGTTTTTCCTGGATGATCACTGAGTGGAGGAAAGCCGTGCCGGAGAGCCAGGGGATGAACGACGCGTTCTCCACCGGGTCCCAGGCCCAGTAGCCGCCCCAGCCGAGCACGTCGTAGGCCCAGCGACCGCCGAGGATGAGGCCCAGGCTGAGGAAGAGCCAGGCGACCAGCGTCCAGCGGCGAGTCGTGCGGATCCAGCCCTCGTCCAGCTTGCCGCTGATGAGCGCCGCCATGGCGAAAACGTACGGGATGGTGAAGCCGGTGAAGCCCAGGTAGAGCATCGGGGGGTGGATGATCATGCCGGGGTGGCGGAGCAGGGGGTTGAGGCCGTTCCCGTCGGCGGGGACGATGCCGCCCGCGATGGGGGCAAAGGGATTCTCGACAAAGGCGACCAGCCCGAGGAAGAAGATCTGGGTGAGGCTGGCGACGAGGATGGCGTAGGGCATCAGCGCATGCTGATCGTCCCACTTGCGCAACATGGCTGCCGCCGTGTAGCCGGCGAGCAGCAGGTTCCAGAAGAGCAGACCGCCGGCCTGCCCGCCCCAGAGCGCCGTGATCTTCAGATAGGTCGGCATCTCGCGGCTGCTCACCTGCCAGACGTAGTTGACCGAGAAATCACTCTGGAGGAGCAGGGTGATGAGCAGGGCCGAGGCGAGGAGCAGCAGGGGGAACGTGGCCACAGAAGCGTTGCGCGCGCTGGTGATCCAGCGCTCGTCGTTGCGCCGGCCCCCGACAACGCCCGCCACTGCCGCGTAGACAGCGCTAAGAAAGGCGATGAGAACAGCCGCAAAGCCGAAATCGGCGATCATAACTTACTCCGTGAGGGACGAAGGGTTGCCTTCTAGCCCGTGGGTGCGGCTTCCTCGTAGCGGGTCGGGCACTTCAGGAAGAGGCCGCCGGCATTGGCGTGGAAGACGCCATTGGCATCGGCGGAACCTTCGACGAGCGCCTGCGCTTCGTGCTGCAGCAGATCGGGCATCGGCTCATTTTCGGCGACGATGTGCAGCCGCCGACCCGGATTGTTGATGTTGTCGACGATGTCAAACTCGAGGCGGCTCGTGGTGGCGTCGATCTGCACGAACTGGATGGAGTCACCCAGTACGTAACCGGAAACCCGCAGGTCGCGGCCGACCAGCCGGCTCTGCTCGGCGTAGAACTCGTCAACTGTTTTGTAGAGCTGGGTATTGCCGCTCATGGCGTTGGCGATCAGAAAGGCGAGGGCAGCAAGAATGAGCACGCCCCCAACGACATACTGCATGCGGTTGCTGCGTGGTTTGAGTGATTCGCCTTGCTCGGTCGTCCAGGTAGTTTGGGCCATGACAGGTTCTCCTCCACAACGGCGTCATTGATGCGCCGGTATTGTAACGGGTTCGCTTCTGGTAAGGAGTATACTATAAGTGATGGTTATTATACTAGTTCATCAGCCCTATGAAATCAGTGACAAATGTCACGATAGTTTAGCAGAAACTCACCCTCCCTCTATGAGGGTTTATGCGATAATAAGCTAGCGATAGATCTTCCCCAGAGCATCATGACAACCTGGCTGGCAGGGAAGACCCGGAAAGATGGAGTAACGGGCAAAACCAGGGTATTATGAGCGGCTTGAGCGCCATTTTCGCACAGAATATCGTCCTGGTCTACTTCCTGTATGGCCTGGCCTTTTTCAGCATGGGGCTCGCCGTCTGGCTGGAGTCGGGGCGCACCTCGGAGCTGCGGCTGGCGCGGGCCATGGGGCCGCTGGCGGCGTTCGCCTTCCTGCACGGGGCGCACGAATGGCTGGAGATGTTCGTGCGGCTCGGCGAGGTGGTTCCCGGCGCGCCGACGGTGGGCCAGAGCGTGGCGGTCGAGATCATCGGTCTGACCCTACTTGGCCTCTCCTTCCTGATGCTCGTCGTCTTTGGCGTGCGCCTGATCCATCTGAGCGGGCACGGACGGGGCAACGAGCGCAACTTCGTATTGCTCAGTACGGGCGCGCTGCTGGTTGTCTGGCTGGTCAGCGTGGTCACCACACAGCGGGTTTATGCCTTTTGTCTGGCCGACTGCCTGGTTGCGATTGACGTGCTCACCCGCTATATCCTGGGCATACCAGGCGCCCTGGTCGCCGGCTGGGCGATGCTGCTGGAACAGCGGGCCTTCAACGAGCAGGGCATGGCGCGGTTCGGCCGGGACCTGACGCGGGCGGGCGTGGTCCTGGCGCTCTACGGTCTGGTGGGGCAGCTCTTTGTCCCGCCGAGCGTGCTCTTCCCGGCGAACATCATCAACAGCGATCTCTTTCTCGAGCTGTTTGGCGTGCCGGTGCAGTTATTCCGGGCGCTGATGGCCGTCGGCGTGGCCGTTTTTATTATCCGGGCGCTGCGCGCTTTCGAGCTGGAGCGCCAGCGGCGGCTGGAGGCAATGCACAGCGCCCAGCGCGCTGCCGAAGAGGCCCAGCTGCGGGCCGAGCAACAGGCGCGCGAGCAGACTGAGGCGCTCAACCGGGAGCTGCAGACGGCCGTGCAGGAGCTTTCGCTCCTGGTGGAGCTGACCCGGGAGCTGGTGGCGACGCTGGACAGCGAGACGTTGTTGCACGACACGCTGCAGCGTATTGTCGAGCGCTACCCGTACGTAGACGCGGGGATGATCCTGGGCGAAGAAGGCGAGGACGCGCCGCTGGCCCTGGTTTTCCAGGTGGGCTGCGAGCGCCGCGACGGGATTGACGCGCTCTGCGAACAGATGAGCCAGGTGGGTGAGTACGTGATCCGGCAGCGCGTCCCGGCCATGCGTGGCGCCGACGGCGCGGTCCCTGTAGAGGCGGGCGCCGGCGCACCGGAGGCCAGGAGCCGGGTTATTGGCGTGCCGCTGCATCTGCACGACGTCACCTGGGGCAGCCTGGTCCTCGGCCTTGGCCCAGACGCGCCGCCGTTCGACGCGCACGATCTGGCCCTCCTGAGAACGGTCGCCGGGCAGTTGAGTATGGCCGTGGAGAATGCGACGCTTTACGAAGAAGCGCAGGAACGGGAGGCACTGCGCAGCCAGCTCTACCAGCGCATCATTTCCGCGCAGGAGGGCGAGCGACAGCGCATCGCGCGGGAGCTGCACGATGGCACGGGTCAGGTGCTGACCGGGCTCGGCCTGGGCCTGAAGGCGGTGGCCGAGAGCATTTCCCGCGAGCCTGAGCTGGCGGCGCAGCAGCTTCTGGAGCTGAAGGATCTCAATGCCAGCGCCCTGCAGGAGCTGCGCGACCTGATTTCCGACCTGCGCCCTTCTATTCTCGACGATCTGGGGCTGGTGCCGGCCCTGCAGGCGCAGGTTAAGGCATTCCGGGAGCGCACCGGCATCGACGCCCTGTTTGACAGCCGGGGCCCGCGCCGCCGCCTGTCGCCAGAAGAGGAGATCGTCATCTTCCGCATCGCCCAGGAAGCGCTGACGAATGTGGCTAAACATGCCGGCGCCGCGCGCGTCATGGTCCGGCTGACCTTCCACGACGACGCGACGCATCTGGTCGTCACCGACGACGGCCAGGGCTTCGACCCGACCGAGGCGCTCCAGACGGCAGGCACGCGCCGGGCCTGGGGGCTGCTGGGCATGCAGGAACGGGTGGCGCTGATCGACGGCGCCTGCGAAATCGCCTCGAAACGGGGCAAGGGCACGACCGTGCACGTGGTTGTGCCGCATCACGACGAGGGAGAAAGGGATGAACCGGAAACTGCGACTGCTGCTGGCTGATGACCACGTCGTCGTCCGCTCTGGCCTGCGCATGCTGCTGCAGGCCCGCGAGGAGATCGAGATCGTGGGCGAGGCGGAAAACGGGCGCGAGGCGGTGGAAAAGGTCAGAATGCTGAAACCAGACGTCGTGCTTATGGACGTGCAGATGCCGGACATGAACGGAATCGAGGCCACGCGGCGCATTAAAGAGGTGTCGCCGCAGACGGCAGTGCTGGCGCTGACGATGCACGAGGACGACCATTACTTCTTCGAGATGCTGCACGCCGGGGCGTCGGGTTACGTGCCCAAGCGCGCCGCGCCGGACGAGCTGGTGAACGCGCTGCACACCGTCTACGAGGGCAACGTCTTCCTCTATCCGTCGCTGGCGACGCGGCTTGTCCAGGACTATCTGCAGCGCGCCGAGTCGGGGGACCAGCCCCTCGTACAGGACGACCTGACGCCGCGGGAGCTGGAAGTGCTCACCCTGATTGCCGAGGGACTGACAAATGCGGAGATCGCCGATCGGCTGGTGATCAGCGTCAAGACGGTGGACCGGCACCGGGAAAACCTGATGCGCAAGCTGAACCTCCACCACCGCGTGGATCTGGTTAAGTATGCGTTGAAGATGGGGTTGATCGATCTGGAGGAGTAAGCAGGGCGCAGCCGCGCGGCTACGCCCGGGAAGGTTGGAAATCTGCCGTCAGTGGTCAGTCGCCCACGGCGACGGCGAAAGCTGCCTGGTAGCGGGGGCAGTCCGCGCAGCTTGCGGCTAACACACCGTTGTTGGCCTGGCGCTTCGCTTCCCAACAGGGCAAATCGTGATGCTGATAAGCGGCGCAGTTCTTGCGGGCCTCCTCACTACAGCTAAAGGTCACCCAGCAGGGCAGGGAGAGCGCGGCTAACGTGGCCGGCGCGGCGACTTTCCCATTGCTCTGGGCTGGCGCCTCTTTGCGCGCATCCTCGGCCTGCCAGTGGTCAACCAGACGGTTCATCAGATAGCCGAGACCGACGGTGATCGCCAGCGGCACGATGCAGCGCAGGGCGAAAAGCAGGACCATAACCAGCCCGCCCTCTGTCTCACTCATAATTAACTCCTAATCCCCCGCCACTGGGACGGGAGCACGGTCAACGGACACCGTCGTTTCCTGGACAGCGTGTCCGTGTTTGCGGTGATCGACGATGTTCAGGTAGCGCACGCCAAGGGTGAACATCAGGAGGCCGTAGCTGATGACGCCGGCGCCCGTGGCGATCTCTACCAGCGAGGGCCTGTAGCTGGTGTAGACCGGGGCCAGCTCGTTGGGCAGCATGTTGAATACGACAAGCTGGCTGACGATATTGGTGTTCCAGCGGTAGGCGACCAGGCCGCCGATGACCAGGACCAGGGCGAGAATGTGTAGATTCGGGCGTCTGCGCAGCCGCTTGTTGAGCAGGATGACGCTGGGCACCACGGTGCCGAGCAGGATTTCGCCGATCCAGAAGGTAAAGGCCAGCGAGCCGGAAGTCAGCATTAACAGCCCTTCGGTGCGGCCCGGCTCAAAGGTGTAGTTCATCGCCAGCGTGTCCCAGAAGCGCAGATAGAGATAGCCCAGTAGCGCCCAGCCGATGAAATGGGAGATTTTGTCGAGCAGGGCGTCGTCTACGTGGGCGCGCGGGGTCAGCCGGGCCGCCAGCTTTGAAGCCAGGACGGTCAGCGCCGGGCCGGCTGCGATGGCCGAGACGATGAAAAGAATGGGCATCATTTCTTTGTAGACGATGGGACGGGCTTTGAGCACGCCGTAGGTAGCGCCGAGCGACGACTGGTGGAGCAGGGATAGCCCGAGGCCGACGACGGCGAGTACCGGGGCCAGACTATGCACCGACTCCAGCCGCGCGGCTACCCACGGGAAGCGCTCTTGCATGAAGCTGTGGTGGCCGATTATGGGCAGCACTTCCAGCGTCAGGACCATCAGGTAGAAGCTGATGCACATCGTCACTTCCCAGAGGGGCGAGTGGATGTTCCAGAAGACCAGCGAATGCCAGAAGCGGTCGGGCCGGCCGATGTCCAGCAGGAGCGTCATGCAGGCCATCGTGTAGCCGGTGAAGCCGATGAAGACGGCCGTGCGCGCGACCGGCTCGAGCTGCTTGATACGCAGCAGATAGACGGCAGCCGAAAGCAGGAAGGCGCCGGCCCCCAGGGCGACCGCGGAAAGGTCGATGGTGATCCACAGCCCCCACGGCACCAGGTCGGTGAGGTTGGTGACGACCAGACCGCGTGTGAAGACAAAGAAGGCGCCGACGAGAGCGGCCGCCAGCATGAGGCCGAGAAAGCCCAGCCAGGCGGGAAAGAGCAGTTTTTCGCGCATGTCGCGTATCATGAGCAGTTCACCTCTTCATTCTCCTGGCGCTTGCGGCGCGGCAGGTAGTGGACACGAGGCTCGGTCCCCAGGTCTTCGCGCAGCCGGTAGGATGGATTCTCCGCGAGCGCGCGGCTGACAGCCGAGTCGGGATCGTTGAGGTCGCCGAAGATGCGGGCGCCGGTGGGGCAGGCGACGACACAGGCCGGCGTGGCAGCCAGATCGACGCCGGGCGTCAGACCCAGCTCCAGACCGCGGTCAATGCGCTGGTAGCAGAAGGAGCATTTCTCCACGACGCCGCGCGGGCGACGGGGAACCTCCGGCTGGCCCCACTGCGGCACGGCCGGGTTTGCTTCGGTGAAGGCTTCCCAGTTGAAGCTGCGCGAACCGGTCGGGCAGGCCATCTCGCAATAGCGACAGCCGATGCAGCGGTCGTAGTCCATCATCACAATGCCGTCCGGCCGGTGGTAGGTCGCCTTGACAGGGCAGACGTTGACACAGGGCGCATCTTCGCAGTGCATGCAGGGAATGGGCAGATAGGTTCCCGTCTCCTTATCCTCGATGATGCGGTTCCAGGAGATGTCGGGGGAGACGTCGTTGGCGGCGCGGCAGGCCATGGTGCAGTGACCGCAGCCGACACATTTGTCCTGGTCGATGACCATTCCCCAGCGATGTTTGCTGGTCGCCGCGCCGTGACCGTTGCCGCCGCCGGTCTTCTTCAGCACGGCGGGGGTGGCGGCGATGGTCAGGCCCGCCACACCGAGCTTCAGGAAGTTGCGCCGGTCTATGCCGAGCGGTTGTTTTTCTGCGGTTCCGACGTTTGCATCCGTATTTTCAGACATGGTTAATTTCCTCAGGAGCGCTTGATGCGGCGGTAGAGCGATTCCACGCCGGGCGCGACGATAAAGCCAACGCCGATGCCGGCGGCGGCGGCGAGAATGTAGGTGACCGGGCTGGCACCGGAGGGGGCCTCGACCAGCTCTTCGGCCCGCTGGCTGATCGGGAAGCGCAGACTGGTCTCCTCGCTCCCCGTCGCTGGTCCGTCGAGTTCCTTGCTGCCCTGTGTGGGGAAATGCATGGCGTTGCCGTGGCATTGGGTACAGCTATCCAGGTCCACGTCGAACGTATGCAGCCGGGGGCTGTGCGCCTCGACAGCCTTCTCGCCAGTGACCCGCAGATGGCAGTCACTGCAGATCAGGCCCTGCTGGGCGTGACCGGTGAACTTGAAGAAGTGGGTCTCCTCCGTATGGCAATCCTGGCAGAGCGCCTGGGCGTTGGCGACCTTCAGGGAGGAGGTGTGCGGGTTGTGGCAATTGGAGCAGGCCATGCCCTCGGCGCCGTGCATGCTCTGTTCGTACTCGGCAAAGGTTTCGGTGTGGCAGGCGCCGCATGTCTCTGCTTCCGACGGCGTGGGCATGAGCTGTTCGGGGTGGTTGTCGGGCATGGGGGTGTGGCAGGTGTCACAGGCCAGCCCGGCCACGTCCTCAAGGCCGCCCGTGTGGCAGGTCAGGCAGTCGGCCGGCTCTCCGGCTTTCTTCCAGGCCCGCTGAAAAGAGAGCGAGTTGGATTGGCCGTGTTTGCTCGCCTCATAATCGTGCGTAATTGTCGTGTGGCATTCCTGGCACTCTTCGTTCTGTACCTGGCGCCGCGCCTCCCGCTCCCCTTCCTGCCGGCGCTCGCCGGCCTCGGCGGGCAGCGCCGGCAGCAACAGGGCGGCGACCATCAGGAAGAGGGCGATGAAGGGAGCCAGTCGCCACTTGGTGAGTTTGAGCATCGAAATCCCCTCCTGGCCGGCAAACATGAGGACCGGCATCCGGATTGACAGGTATTACCACCTTCAGTCTAGCATCTGGAGGAGGCGGGCAACATTGGGATATGGGCCGATCTTTGGATGGGGTGTTTTCCCCATATGCCCATGGGGGAAGGCGGACTTTTCTCTCGAGGCGCCCGGCCTGCGGCGCGGGGCGGCTGGGTGTTTTATCCCAGGCGAAGATGGCCGGTTCACCGGATAGACGAGAGCGGCCGGCGGGTGTTACGCTACGAGTGAAGGAATCAGAACGATCTGACCGGCAGCCGGACCACAACCGCTACCGGTGAGGAGTCAGAGAGAAGGAGGCAGTGATGAGCGGAATCGAAGCGACGGGCGTGGTCATCGCGCTCCTGGTTCTCCGCTTCGCCGTTCCCGTGGTCATTACCATCGGCGCCGCTGCGGCGATGAACCGACTGCTGGACCACTGGCAAGTGCGGAGCTAACAGCCACGCGCAGACTACAGAAAGAAAAAAGGCCGGTTGTGTCTCACAACCGGCCCTTTTTGTCTGGAGAGCCGATCAGCCCCCGGGGGCGGCGGGCGTTTCCGGACGGGTCATGCCGGAGACATCCACGCCCAGGTCTACCAGGGTGTCATACAGAACCTGGATCACGTAGCGCGCGTTATGGGCGAACGCGCCCGGGTCCTTCTGGACATACTGGAAGTTGTAAGCGGCGCGGAGCGAGCGCGGGGTGAAGGCATTGTAGGCCTCGGTGTCGCCCTCGTCGGCCCGGCCGTTGGCGTTGGCGTCGATGAAGAAGTAGGGGTGACTGGCGGGGTTGTAGACGATGGGGACGCCCACGGTGTTCGCCGTGTAGTCCAGCAGGCCTTCATAGACCGCTTCAGCCATCGTCTGGATCTCGCCGTTGATACCCTCCTGCATGTCGCCGTCGCCGTCGTAGTCGAAGAGATCATCCTCGTCATCCGTCCAGCGGATGGAGCGCAGGTCGCCTGTCTGCTCGACGGGCTCGTGGCACGCGGCGCAGAACTCGATACGGGCTTCCAGGGCGTGGGCGTCGTGGCACTCGATACAGGTGTCGAATGCGCCGACGTGCTCGAAGCGTCCCACGTAGTCCTGGCCCTCGTACTGGTAGAGGCCGTGCGCCTCGCTGCCGAAGAGGGTCGCCCCGGCAGCGAAGTAGTGAACGTTGACGAAGCGCAGCGGCTGCTCGGGCTGCTCGTCGTCGGCCAGCTCGCCGACGGCGCGGTCCACACTGCCGCCGAAGGCGCGGCCCTGGTGGCAGTTGAGGCAGAGGTTGGCGTCTGCTTCTTCAAAGGCCAGAACGGCGCCGCTGGGGAACTCGACCCCCTCCAGGGGGAAGCGCTCAAAGGTCTCCAGGCTGGTATGGCAGGTCGTGCACTCCAGCCCGTTGCTGATTTCCTCGGTGACGGTGACGCCTTCGGCGATGAAGGTCGGCAGGCCGTCGGCGCTGTGGCATTTGCTGCAGGTACCGGGCACTGCGCCATCGGCGTCCCAGTGACGGAACGCCTCTTCCGAGCCGGCGAAGTGGCCGTGGTCGATGCGGCGAGCCGCGCTCAGGTCCACAACCGGCTCCGAGATGGCGCTGTTCAGATCCTCGATGGCGTCATAGAGGAGCTGGATGATGTACTTGCCGCCGTGGGCATAGCGTCCGGGGTCCTTCAGCGAGACCTGGTAGTTGTAGGCCGCCTTCAGCAGGCGCGGCGTCCAGCTGGCGAAGCGGTTGTCGCCGGAGATCTCGCCTTCTTCAGCCACGCCGCTGCCGTCGGTGTCATTGAAGAAGTAGGGGTGGCTGTGCGAGTCGTAGAGAATGCCCGTGCCGATAACCTGTGTGGCATAGGCCTGCATCGTTGCGTAAAGCATCTGCTGCAGGGTCTCTATCTCGTAGAATACGCCTTCTTCCATGTTGCCGTCGCCGTCGTAATCGACGAGGCTGGCGAGCGTGCGGATGTTTACCAGATCCTCGGCCGACTCCAGCCCCTGATGGCAGGCCGTACACTCGTCAAACTGCACTTCCAGCGTGTGCGGGTCGTGGCAGTCGATGCAGGTGTCGTAGGGCTCCACATGGGCGAAGCGACCGTCATAACTCTTGCCGTCGTACTCGTAGCCACCCTGGACGAGGGTGCCATACTGAGTCGCCGCGGCGGCATAGTAGTGGATGTTGACGAAGCCAAGTTCCTCGTTGACGGCATCGACATCGTCAGCAGCCAGCTCGGTAATGGCAGCGTCTACCTGGGCTTTCGAAGCGCGGCCCTGGTGACATTCCATACAGCGCGCTTCGTCCGTCAGGTTGGCGATGGTCATGCCGGAGGGGAAGGTAACGGTGTCGTGCGCAATTGCCGCCTCATTGTGGCAGGCCTCGCAGCTGACAACGCTGCCGATAGGCGCCGGGTTGTCCACCACGCCCGCCTCCGTACCGTCGCCGCCAAGGAAGTCGATGTAGCCAGGGGTGCTGTGGCATTTGGCGCAGGAGGGCGGCACTTCAGCCGGGTCTTCCTCGTTCCAGTGCACGAAAGCTTCCGCTTCAGCATCGGCGTGCGGCGAAGAGGCCCACTGCTCGACGATAGGCAGCGACGACACGGCGTCTCCACCTCCGGCGACAGGGACCTCGCCCGGCACTTCGACGATACGGGTGACTTCGACAACCTCAGCCTCGCCGGCGCCCTCGACAACGCGCGTTACTTCGACGATGCGGGTTACTTCTTCTGGCTCTCCCGCGTCCTGGCATGCAGCGAGCAGGAAAGCCAGTAATAGGACCCCCACGATCAACAGTGTGACTCTCTTAGGGGACATATCTTTTCTCCTGGGTCGGATTCGCTCTGCGATGTTCATTGGTGCCACCTTTCTCGCATTGTCATTCCATACACATCCTCCTGCGCGTTCTGGTTTTCTGTTCAGGGAGCCGGCGTCGCATTCAAGGGCGAAAAGACCTCTCGCGTTACCTGGGGAACCACTTCTATGGCTGTTTCCTCGAAGGTGAACAGCCAGATCAAGGCCGCAAGCACGACAGCGCCGACGACAAAACTGACGGCGAAATAGATCCGCCGCCGCCGCCCCAGTTCGGGGGCCGGCACCACAGGCCACGGATCCCCGCCGGCCTCCAGCCGCTCCAACTCCAGGGCATGCTCCTCTTCCATCTGATCGCGGGGCAACCAGCCGGTAAACATGCTTGGATTGAATACTTTGATGTGCACGTTGTACATGTGCCAGATGATGATCGCCAGTACGGCGAGCAGCGCTTCGCCGCCGTGCGCGGCGAGGGCCGCAGGGATGATTGAGCCCGGCAACAGCTTTGTCGTGGCGATTGGATTCCAGAGCATGAAGCCGGTAATCGTCATCACCGCCGTGCCCCAGACAAGGGCCCAGTATTCAACCTTCTCTCCGAAATTGAACTTGGGCATTTTGGGGTGCTCGTCGATCAGGCCGAGGTTGTAGCGGAGCATGTTGATGGCGTCGTACAGATCCTTGACGGTCGGCATCATGCGCGGGCGCTCGCGCTTCACGTAGAGGCGGTAGACGGAGGTAAAGACGTGGTAGACGGAGCCGAGCACGAGGGCAAAGGCGGCGTAGCGGTGGATGAGACGCACCTGCTGAATGCTGCCCATGAATTCGATCATGCCGCGGGCGATGGGCGAGGTCAGCGAGTACATCTGCGGCAGGCCGGTGATCGCCAGCACGGTGAAGCTGGTCATGGTGATGAAATGTTCGATCCGCGCCCCCAGCCGGAAGCGCGGATAGGCGTCCGGCCTGGCGCCGGCTTCCTGTTCATCAGCAGTCTCCGGCGTTTCAGCTACCTCTGATGGCTCAGCCGCGTCTGTTGTTTCCAGCGTCTCAGCTGCCGCGGACGGCTCAGCGGCCTCCGGCATCTCCGGTGTCTCGGACGGCTCAGTCATACCGGTTGTCTCCGTTGGCTCTGTTGTCCCGGACGGCTCAGTCGGCTCGTTCGTCACCGTGCGCTCCTTTACGTCGTAGTCGTACCCGGCGATAGACGTCGGTCAGCACGAAGAAGCCCATGCCGCCGATGGTTGCCGGGATGATCAGCCTGTAGAACCAGTTCACCAGGAAGACCAGCGGATAATGCTCTAGCGAGGGTACGTAATGGCTGGTCCAGGAGTCGGGAAAGTTCTCCGAAGCATCCGGGTGGCACTGGCGGCAGTTCTCCAGCAGGTTTTCTTTGATGCCTGAATGGGGGGCCTGCGGGTCTTTGATGTTGTGCACGCCGTGGCAATCGAAGCAGACCGCTGTGTTCGTCGGCGCGTCGGGGTCCTGCGCGTTGAACAGGGTCGCCGTCGTGCCGTGGAAATCGGCCACGTAGGTATCAAAGACCTGGGTGGAGATGTCATATTTCGCCATCAGCTCGGCGTCGGCGTGGCAGGCGCCGCAAAGCTGCGGCGAGCTATTGCGAAAGGCGGCGAGATTCGGATCGGGAATGCTGTGCACGCCGTGACAGTCCACACAGGTGGCGACGTCCGGGTTGCTTTCCTCCAGCAGCGCCTCGCCGTGAACACTGTCGCGGTATTCCTCGAAGATCGTGCCGTGGCATTGCCCGCAGGTGATGGAGATGCGGGAGCGCGGCTCGTCCGGCGTTTCTACGTAATGGGCGCCGTGGCAATCGGTACAGACGGCGGCGTTTTCGTTGCCTTCGGCGAGCGCGTCGCCGTGCACGTCGTCGAGTGTCGCCTCGTATTTCTCTTCGTGACACTCGGCGCACATCGTGTAGTTCTGCAGCCGGTACTCGCGCAGCGTCTCGGCCACCACCGGCTCGTGGGGGAAGCTGTAACCCTCGTGGCAATCGACACACTGCAGCAGGCGCCACTCGTTATCCGTGCCGTGGACCGAGGCGTGAAACCGATTCTCGTCGATGGTTACAGGCAGGATTTCGCCGCTATCGAGCTGGAGGCTGAGGTTGGGCAGCGTATGGCAGGAGAGGCAGTAGTCGTTATCGATCCGGCCGGCAAAGAGGCCCTCGTCGATGACGTGCTGCAGGTCGGGGCGCCGGTTCAGCTCCACACCCGCCGCGACGTGGCAGTCAACGCAGTTGCCGACCGGCTGGCCCTCGTGCCAGGCCTCCACCGTCGCCACGTCGTGGGCGCCGTGGCAATCCGTGCAGACGACCGGGGTGTCCGACTCCGGACCGGGGTGGCTGGTGATGTGGGGATCGACGTGGCAGCGCTCGCAGCGCTGGGCCTGGATCAGCTCGTACTCGCGCACGGAGTCGCCCTCGGGCGGGGGGTGCGGGTAGCGGTAGCGCGCCGGCGAATGGCAGGATGTACAGGCCAGCTCCTGCTCCGCGTGGATGCCGTGGGCGGAGCCGGCCAGCGCGGCGGGATCGACGTCTACGCGGAGGGTGCTGCCGTCGGGGAAGACGATCTCCTCGGCGGAATCTTCATGGCACAGGAGGCAGTTTGCATTATCCGCCGGGTCTTGCGTCGCCCGTTCCGGGTCCTGTTCTGGCGTTTCGGTCTGGGCGGCTGCCGTGCGCGTCCGAGCCTGCAGCAGGGCGAGCGTTCCCAGCAGGAGGGCAGCGATGACGGTCAGGCCCAGCAAGGCCCGGATATGTCGATGGTGTGCCTTGGCGGATAGCAAGCCAGATACTCCTTTGTGGAAGGAGCGAAACAATACGACGCTCGGCTCCTTCCCTGGTCACCACGTCAGCTTAAGGGGTCGCCGTTGCCTCTGGTTCGACGCCATCTTCGACTTCTTCGTCGAGGAACGATGGCTGGGCGCTCGTATGGTAGTCGCGGGCCACCTCCAGAAGCTCTTCGTCGCTCTTTGGGCGGCCCAGGCCGTTCTCGTTGTGGCATTGCCGACAGGAGAAGTTCAGGGCAATCTGGGGATGGATGCCGGCCGGCTCGCCTTCTTCCGTCAGCACAAACTGCTCGATCTGTCCGGCATCGATAGCGACGACGTGGGTGCTGACGTCGCCGGTAAACTCCTCGGGCGCGCCGCTGGCGTTCTGGATCAACTGCGGCATGTGGCAGGTCACACAG